>CBFHPA010000007.1:0-67236 GCA_965657565.1 Oceaniferula sp. | reverse complement strand
AGAAACAGAGCCAATGGAAAGCCTGGGTAGTGTCAGGCTTGGCCGCCGTGCTGTGGCTGCCGATGCTGCAGAATTATTTCTCAGTGCTGCAGGAAAGAGACAGCTACAAATTGTGGCCGTTACTGGCTGTGGTTGTTGCTGTAATGTTTGTGTTGCGTTGGAGGCGAGCCCCAGTTGCCCAGACCTATGCTCCTCGCTGGGCCTTGTGGTTAACTTTCATTCCGGGCATCATCATGATGCTGTTTGGGCTACTCTACTATGTCCCCTATGCTGCGACGATGGGGTGGCTAGCTGCGATGGCAACGGCAGCCCTTTACCTCTCTTCGTTCAGGAAAGTCGAAAACCTGTTGGGCTTGTGGCTGTTGTTGGCTTTATTTCTTCGACCTCCATATCAAATGACGCTGCGCATCATGACGTGGATGGAGAATGTGAGTGTCTCTACGACATCAAAAATGCTTGATTATGGCGGCACCATTCATGTGGTCCAAGGAAATACCCTTGGTCTTCCGAGTCATGACTTCCGGATCGATCATATTTGCAGTAGTTGGGTTTCCCTAGTAAGTATGGTTGCTTGTGCTGCTGTCATCTGTGTGGCCAGAAACAGGCGCTTGTCTCATTGCATCGTCGTGTTTTTGATGTCGCTGGTATCGACCTGGGTTTTAAATATCCTGCGCATCTATTTGGTGATCAACGTCAAGATACGCTATGGTTTGGATTTGCTGGATGGTGCCTACATTGGAATATATCATCTGATGTCATTTATACTGGGAATCTTCTTGGTGCTTTGTACTGATGCGCTGGTTGTATTCCTTTATTCGCGAGCCAAGAAAGATGTGGTCGATAGTGATATGATCAGGAGAGCCAAAAGCCCGCTAGCCAGACTCTGGACTTGGGTCTCTCACATTGAGTTGGGGCGCTTACTGGCTTACTTTGTCTCCCTGAGACCTGTTCAGATTGGTGGTATTTCATTTGTTGTTATCGCCTTGATGTTGAGCTCACTAATCGCCATGGAGGCCTTAGTCATGTATCACCGTCAAGCGGTTACTAAAATGGAATTCATGTACGACGAGGATGGGCTCACCAAGCTGGGGGAGAATTCATTTGTTCCAGATAGAGATGGCTGGGAGCTCGTCAGTTACGATACAGAGAGACGTGAAATCATGAATGTCTGGGGGGCTTTTTCAAGCACATGGCGGCTCAAATACAATGGTTTGACGGTCACGTTTTCCTTAGATTACCCATTTCACGAATGGCATGACGTGAAGCGCTGCTATTACAAGGTGGGCTGGCAGCTTGTTGACGAAAAGATTCTGAGAACTCTTCCTAACTTTGAATGGCAGGCCTCGCAGACCGATATGCTCACACCTAATGGTGATGCGGGTTTCATCTTATGCAGCAACTGCGACCATTTGGGCAACCCTGTAGTGCCAAAGCCGGCGAAGCACGATCTGTCGATGCTTGTTTATCGTTTGCAACCGAGCCAGATGACACCACCGTTTGGCGATTCCTACGACCAAGATAGGCGCACCTTGTATCAAACACAATGCATGGTGTCTAATCCTCGCCCATTGAATGAAGCAACTAAGCAGCAAATTAGGCTCATGTATGTTGATTTTCGTGAGCAGATCAGAAGGGCGCTTACTAGCCAAAGCCAGAACAACTAATAGCTCGTTTGAGATAGAATAATGAATAACCCATACGGTCAACACAGGCTTGCCAAGCTTAGGCACAAATCCATTGTTCGTTACCTTTGGGTTTTAGTCACTCGATTCCCAGTCTTTATCATTTGGCAATTTTCTCGTCTTATTCCAGACGAGCTAGGTCGGCGATTAGGCAAGCGTCTTGGTTTTTTACTTGCTCCATTTCGATCGCTGATTGATGTGGCAATGTTTTGGCTGACAACAAGGGCATGGAAGCATCTTGCTTTCGCTGCTCCGATGATTTTGCTACTGATGTGGATATTCTCGACGCTTTTTTTAGCCAACAGCATGAGCGAAAAAGACTTTTATAAGCCTTATCGCAAATCAATGATGACTGCTTTGCAAACCGGCAATCACAAGAAAGCTGATTTTATGGCGGGCAAGCTTCTTGCGGTGAATGCTTACCAGAGAGATGAACAGATGCTTTTTGCTGCCATGATGGCGGCAAATGAAATGGGCAACACTCCGCGGCGCGACATGCTGCAACAGCTGTTGACGACGCAGCTGGACTCGGCCCGTACTCACCTGTGGTCGGCAACAGCTTTGCTCTCTGATCGATCCAGAGGTCGCACCAATGTGCCTCGTGCGATTGAACACATCAAAAAGGCAATCAGTTTGAGTGACAATCCGCAAGAAATCAAACGCATGAAGATGCAGTTGGTGAACATCTATTATCGAGCTGATCGCCCCACCGCAGCCTTGGAAATTCTCAACGAATTGGGTGTGACGGACTATAGGATGGGCGTGTTACGTGGTAGTATCTATTTGCGAAATAATGAAAAACTCAACGCCAGGGAGGCAGTAATTGATACCCTCACGAGCTTGGATGAAGATGACGTAAACAAGGAAGATTACCTTAAAGTAAATCTCGATGCTCTTGGCATTTTGTCCGATGCGGGGGGTGAGTTAACATTGATTGAGGAAAAAATATCAGAACTGCTATCCTTGATGGAGAAAAAATTAGCGCTGAATCCAGATGATGCCGACCTGAGGCCAATTATGGCGCGTTCCTACCTGTTACTTGGGCGCACCTTATTTCAGATGGATGATGCATCACAATACTTAAGAACACTCGATGCTTTTGATAAGGCATTAGCTGTTGCAGAGGTCGTGCCAGCTCAAATTGGACAATTCACCCTCTACATAAGCAACATTCCGGAGGCGCGTATTCGCGAGGCTCTCATCGAGGGAAGGGGGGTAGCTATGGGTCACATCTTACTTGGACTCAATGCATGGAAAAAGGGTAAGAATGATACGGCAGATTTTCATTTTCGTTTAGCGACCGCGCATCAAGCTCATTCTCTCAGAGTGCTTGAATACGTGGCACTTCAATACACTCGCAAGCCCATAGGTGGTGCTTTTAAAATGTCTCTGTCTCGAGATCCAAGTTGGAGACAGTCATTGGTTTTGCTAGATATCATTGCAAAAATTGATGAGGTGCCGCTCGGAAGTAATCTCAAATTTCAGTGTTTAGTCTTAGCAGAAAAGCAACGCTGGGCTGAGATTATTTTGAAAATTGAGAAACACATCGACAAGATCTCAGGGGGGTATCGGCTGGAGTTTTTGCAAATCTTGATGAGGGCTTACGGCGAACTTGGAGACCTGGAGAAGGCGCGTGAAATCAACCAGATTTTACAAGAGCAAGCAAACGTGCTATGATACTTAGCGAATGGATATTATTTTATAAAAAATATTGACCACTAAAGGTATTTTTATTATTAATATTAATTAAACAACGCGCCGCATGTTACATGCACCGTAAACACACACAGATTGATGGTTGCTCCTCCCCTTAACACCGAGAATATAAAAGTCGAAAGCTCCAGTGATGCAGCAGCCTTTGTGTCAATAGACGATACCTCGGATATGGCAATGGGGTCCATTTTTGACGATGCTGACAAGCATAAGCAGGGTGCCGTGCTGCATTGGAAACGTGATATTGTTCGCCATATTTATCCTGCAGCTTTACTGGTTTTTGATATCTTATTAATTGCCGCTATTTTCATCATTGGTAATTATATAAGATATGATGAAGATCTGTTGACTACAGTAAGCCGGCGGGTGCTATTGATCATAGAAATGGGAAGTATCATGGGGGTAGCCCTGGTCGGTGGATACAACTACAGGACCAACACCAAAAACTTTCGCTTCATCAGTGAGCACATTATCGTCTCATCGGTTGTCTTTGTGGTCGTGTTTTTTTTCATCTATTCAGTGATTAGTTATGGTTTCAACCTTAAGTCGGCTCGTTTCGTAGTCGCGGTTCCTCTGATTGCCTTTCCAATACTATCGATGGCTTATCGTTTTACCCTCGGTAAGGTGAAATTAACATATCAGCGCGGTAATGCTTTCTGTATTATTGGTAAGGGATGGGCTGCGCAGGATTTATACCAAAGAATACAGCGTGATGATGTTAGCCATGAAGTGATTGTGGTAGATCCATTTGATTCTGATGTTGGTGAACACCTCATAGAAGATGACCCTGAGTCGCCGATATTAGAATCGATTGAAAAAATGAATTTTCAGTCATCAATGCATGGTCGTTATGTTGAGAACTATGTGTTAACATATTCCCCAGATCAAATGCCCTACAATTTGGTGAAGAGGCTCGCTGTCGCCCAGTTCAACGGTAACAATGTGTGTTCCTATGATGCATACCTGACGAATTATCTTAAAATGGTATCACCGCGGGAGGTAAACATGGGGTGGGCTTTGAAAGGGGGATTTACCACGCACAACAATACCTATGAGCGAATCAAGCGAGCTTTCGATATTGCTTTTGGCTTGATCGGTATCGCAGTCTTTTGGCCGTTGATGCTGGTCACAGCCTTATTGGTCAAGCTTACCAATCCAGGTCCTGCCATATTTAAGCAGGAGCGTATTGGCCATAGGGAGGTTTCTTTTACACTGTATAAGTTTCGCACGATGAAAGTGAGAACGGAAGAGGGCTCAATGTATACCGAGAAAAATGATTCACGGCTAACTCCTATTGGCAAGTTTCTGAGGAAAACCCGCATCGATGAATTACCGCAATTTTGGAATATCCTCAAAGGTGATGTTAGTCTGGTAGGACCGAGAGCGGAGTGGTCAGCGCTGGTGAAGGGCTACGAAGCTAAGTTTCCGTATTACCATTTCCGGCATGCGGTAAAGCCGGGCATCACGGGTTGGGCACAAGTCAATTATTCATACGGAGCCAGTGATCAAGACACCTTGGAGAAGCTCTATTATGACCTTTATTACGTTCAGAAACACAGTCTGATGCTGGATGCGATCATCATCATTAAAACGATTTATACAGTAGTATTCGGACGCGGGCAGTGATAGTTATTTGTCTGTTTTGCTTTTCAGAAAACAACCTCATCTTGCATAAGGTGGGGTTGTTTCTTTTTACAAGTCTGTCTAATATGAAGCCGTGCGACTGAAAATGACTTTAGCTTATGACGGACGACCCTATGAGGGGTGGGCAACTCAGCCGAGTGGCAACACTGTCCAAGATTATTTAGAAAAGGGCATATCCGAAGTGGCTAAGCAAAGTGTGCGTATTTATGGCTCAGGAAGAACAGACACGGGAGTGCATGCGCTTGGTCAGGTAGTGCACTTTGATGTTCCTGACGGAATGAGTATGAACGCTTACAACTGGGTGCCAGCAGTGAATAGCAAGATGCCAGTGGCAATACGGGCGATGGACTGTGAGGAAGTATCGAAGGATTTTCATGCCCGCTTTGACGCTGTTTCCAAGACCTACACCTATGATTTGTGTCTGGCACCCGTATTGCCTCCATTGAGTGCTGGTATGGCGTGGCACTTGCCACGACAGCTTGATGCAGACTCACTGGTGAAAGCTCTCAGTTTATTGGAGGGTGAACATGATTTTCAGGCTTTTTCTGCCAAACGAGGAAATGAAACTGAAGATACAAAGTATGTAAGGGTGTTGAGCCAATGCGAGCTAGTGACGACGGAGGTGGGTTATAGAATTATATTTTCCGGTAATGGTTTTCTCTACAAGATGGCGCGGTTATTAACGGGGTCAGTAGTTTATGCGGCTCAAGGGCGTTTGCGATTAGATGACCTCAAAGGCTTATTGGATCAAGCGGCTGATCTGCCCAAGGGGAGAGCTCCATTCTGTGCACCCGCAGATGGGTTGATCTTAGACCACGTTGATTACCACTGAGCTATCAGTGGGATGATAAAAAACGCGCCACACTGGTGGGTGTGACGCGTCAGTAGTGATCTACTTTGATGTGAATGTAGTGCTGCTCAGGTTAGTGAGCTTTGCAGAACTCTTCAAATCGAGATAGGCCCTCATTGAGCACGTCTAGCGTAGTGCAGTAGCTCAGGCGAATGCTGTTGTCGTGGCCGAAGGCAATACCGGGAACGGCAGCCACTCTGTAGCGGTTAAGCAGCTTATCACAGAGATTGACTGACTTGATGCCGATTTGCTCGGTATCGACGAGGCAATAGAATGCACCTTGTGGCTCGGTTACTTTGATATTGGGGATTGCACTGAGTCGGCCGTAAACAAACTGGCGGCGAACATCAAACTCCGCGTTGAGATCTCTGATGAAGTCCTTGCCCCCTTCAAGAGCGGCAAGCGCGCCGTATTGGGCAAAGGTGGTTGCATTGGAAGTAGTGTGTCCCTGAATCTTAGAAATGGCTTCAGCAATTGGCTTTGGAGCCGCGGTGTAGCCAACGCGCCAACCTGTCATGGAGTAGGCTTTAGAAAATCCATTCACAGTAATGGTGAGGTCATACAGATCTTTGCTCAGAGATGCGATGCTGGTGTGCTTGGTGTCACCATAAATGAGATGCTCGTAAATTTCATCCGCGAGAATGATGATATCCTCATAAAGGGCGACTTCACCGAGTGCGCGTAGCTCGTCAGCACTGTAAACTGATCCAGTCGGGTTGCCCGGAGTGTTGAGGATGATCATCTTGGTGCGCCCCGTCATGTTTTCCTCAAACTGTTCTGGGGTGATCTTCCAGTTGTTTTCGGCTGTGGTTTCGACGAAGACGGGCTCAGCACCGGCAAGGCGAACCATTTCAGGATAGCTTACCCAGTAGGGAGAGGGGATGATAACTTCGTCACCCTCCTCACAGACTGCTAGAATGGCGTTGAAGCATGATTGTTTTGCGCCCGAGTTGACCACAACTTGCCGTGGATCATATTCGATTCCATTATCCGTATTTAGTTTGTTGGCAATGGCCTCTCTGAGCTCGGGGATTCCCGATGCAGGCGTGTATTTTGTTTTGCCCTCGTTGAGGGCTTGGATAGCGGCTTGCTTAATGAAGTCAGGGGTGTCCTGATCAGGCTCTCCACCGGCAAGTCCGTAAACTTCTTCGCCACGTGCTTTCATGGCTTTGGCTTGATTGGTGACTGAGAGGGTGAGGGAGGGGGCGACCTTGTTGACGCGTGATGAGATGGAATCCATGGTGCTGTATGTTTTAAAAACAATTAATATGTTCACCCGCAGAGGGAGTAACAGTGATTTTCACAGCACATCTCCCCGCGAGATGATGCAGATGGGGTAGCTGATAATTCTGGTGATGCAAGCCAAATGGTGCATTGGGTGCATGATTTATTGCCTGCAAGCTATGATTTGAGGCTTCCGCGTGCGGTCATCCATTTGCCTTTGCGGATAATTTGAGAGAAGTGGAGGCCTGACTCTTGGGCGGTGGCTTGGGTTTGTTCCCATTGATCATGGAGGATGCCGGAGACGATAACATCTCCATTGTCTTCCATGGCCTCAGCAATGGTGGGAAAAGCTTGCTGTAAAATGGTGGAAAAAAGGTTCGCCACAACCACGGGCCATTTGCGCTTTGGCTGCCAATCAAGCACGTCAACCTCGGACATCTTGACTAGGCTGACTTGATTGCGCCTTACATTGCCCCGAGCCACTTTGACTGCTTGGGGGTCAAAATCCATACCCTCACTGTGATGTGCTCCAAGCATGCGCGCTGCGATGGCGATTACGCCGGTGCCCGTGCCTAAATCAAGCATGTCCCAGTTTGACGATGAGCGCTCTTTTGCGATGTCGACGAGCAATCGCATACAAGTCGATGTCGTAGCATGATCACCAGTGCCAAAGGCCATCTCAGCTGGAATTTGTACAATATGCCTACCGGGAAAGTCTTTTGCGAGCTTGTCGCGTGCATCATCGTCCCGTAAGCCGGTAATGATGAGAGAGCTTCTTATTTTGATGGGGGTATTCGAAGGCTCGGTAAGCGCTGCCCAGTTTTTGTGGACGAGTTTGCGAATACTGCCACCGAATTGTTTTTTGATGCTTTGTGCTTCTTGCTCGGTCTCGGTGTAGACTTCGACTCTTACCGTTTTGTTGGATTTGAGACGAGTGATGACGGTATTAGGATTGCCGTGAAAACGATCTTCCCATGCATCCATCCATTGTATTCCAGATAGTTTAGACCAAACCCACATATTTGAACTAAACACAAGTCACCCCAATGGGGAATTTAAAAACTTGATTACGCTTCATTTGTCAGCGCTTACGCTAAATTTCTTTTGTTTCGAGAGATTCACCGCATTTTCGGCAGAAAGAGGCATCAGGTAAATGACCATGGATGCCGCACCCTGGGCAGGCGTCGGTTGTTTCATCCGGACGCATGGCGACACGTATCATATCACTGGTTACAATACCGGTGGGAACGGCGATGATGGCATAGCCAGCCAGCACCATGATGGATGTGAAAAATTGTCCAAGTGCTGTTTGAGGGGTGATGTCACCAAATCCAAGGGTAGTGATTGTGACGATAGAGTAATAAATACTGACGGGGATATTGGTGAAGGATGTGCCCTCGTGCTTCCCCTCTACAATGAACATCAGTGTGCCTGCAATCATCGCCAAAATGAGCACAGCGAAGAAAAACACGGTAACCTTGGCTCTGGATGCGGCAAGGCCACGCATGATCGTGTTTGCCCCCCGCACGTGAGATATCATTTTTAAGACACGGAACATTCGCAAGAGTCGCAGTAGGCGAATGACTGCATAAGGGGTTCCTCCACCAAATGCTAAGGCGATGTAGCTGGGGAGGCAGGAGAGGAGGTCTACAATACCATAAAAACTGAAGATATACTTTAGAGGCCGCCGAACTAGCCAAATGCGAAGAAAATATTCGATGGTGAAGATAATAGTAAAAACCCATTCAGCGGTAGCCAGTTGCATTCGGTATCGCTGATCAATCGACGCCACACTCTCCAGCATGACAGCTAATACTGACGCGCCGATCAGCCAAAGCAAAGCAACATCAAAAAATTTACCGGATGGAGTCTCGGCCTCAAAGATGATTTCCCACAGCTTTTCCTTGAAGGTCAGCTTATTGGACGGGTTGGTTGCTTGGTCTGAACTTTCCTCCTGATCTTGCACAAGCTCAATCATGCTTAAATAAGGTGATTTTGTCAATTGCCCCCTCAAGTCAGCCCAGAGGCGCGTAATTGTGCTAAACACCGCAGATTCGGCGAGATTTGGGTTGACATGTCATCAGCTCACTCCTAGTTTGCGCGCCCCTCGATGTGAGGTGGATGGATTATTTCATCCTGGGAAGCCGATTTGTTTTGCCCCTCAGTGGGCTGCGCAAGTCACCAACAATAAACATAAAAAACGAATGAAAACTTTTTCAGCCAAAGCTCAAGATGTAGAGCGCAAATGGTATGTGATCGATGCCCAAAACAAGGTGCTCGGTCAAGTCGCTGTTGAAGCCGCCAACCTACTGCGCGGTAAAAACAAAACAATTTTCACCCCTCACGTTGATACGGGTGATTTTGTTATAATTACTAACGCTGAAAAAGTTGTTCTCACCGGCAACAAAGAAGGCGAGAAAATCTACACTCGATACACAGGTTACGTTGGTAACCAAAAAGTCGAGACCCCCAAACAGGTTCGCGCCCGCCGCCCAGAGTTATTGCTCGAGCGCGCCATCCGCGGAATGGTTCCCCACAACAAGCTTGGTGATGCTATTTTCAAAAAGCTCAAAGTTGTCGTCGGGTCTGATCACTCACACGATGCCCAACAGCCTGAGGTGCACGAAATCAAGTAACTCATAGTTATCAAGCCACTTAACAAACATCTTACCAAATTATTTTCATGAGCGAAGCTACTACTTATACTGCCACCGGCCGTCGCAAATCCTCAGTTGCCCGTGCTTGGGTCACCTCAGGAACCGGAAGAATCACTGTCAACAACCGACCTTTCGAGGAGTATGTGCCAACAGTGACTCTGCAAAACTCAGTTCTTGAGCCCTTCCAAAAATCCAAGTTGGTCAACAAATTCGATGTCAAAGTCTCCGTTAAAGGTGGAGGTATTGCCGGACAGGTCGGAGCCATTCGATTGGCGATTTCGCGTGCACTTTGTGATCACGACGAAGAACTTCGCCCTGCACTTAAAGAAGCTGGCCTCATGCGTCGTGACCCACGTCAGAAAGAGCGTAAGAAATACGGTCAGCCTGGTGCTCGTAAGAAGTTCCAGTTCTCTAAGCGTTAATCTTTATTTTAAACTACACAGCACAACCCAAAAGCTATGTCTAAACATTCATCACTCAAAGCAACCGGCGGAGCCGGTGGAAAGCGTTCTGTCCTCAAACGTTTCGAGCGTATCAAATTGCTCAAGGAGCGCGGTCAATGGCAAAAAGGTAAGAGCCCAATTGGCCTTCCCAAAACAAAGCCTGAGGCATAACCACAACGCACTGCTGCAACACTTTTCAACCCGCCCCATGAAAATCATCGGGCGGGTTTTCTTTGCTTCGATCATATTGATGTCATCATCTTTACTCAACTTTTCACTGAACTACTATGTCACAGCAAGCCAAAGGCACTCGGCTCAATAAGTATCTCGCCTCATGTGGTGTTGGATCTCGTCGCGCGTGTGATACGCTCATCCAAGAGGGGAAGATTTTTGTTAACAATAGTCGCTGTGATAATCCAGCGACTCAGGTTGGTCCTGATGACGTGGTTCGCGTGGGCCGTAAACACGTCAGTCCGCGAAGCACAGAGGTGATTTTACTCAATAAGCCGGCAGGCCTTGTTTGCACCGCTCAAGATGAACTTGGTAGGGAGACAATCTACGATATTTTGCCTCCCAAATTACAGCACCTAAAAAACGTTGGCCGCCTCGATAAGGATTCTGAAGGGTTATTAGTACTTACCAATGATGGTGATCTAGCCCTGAAGCTGACCCACCCAGGCCATAAGGTGGAGAAAGAATACCTAGTTACTCTCAATCAGGCATTTGCCAACGAGGTGATGGATCAGCTTGTGAAGGGGGTTCATACTCCTGAGGGAAGGGCAAAGGCTAAATCTGTGCGCCGTATTTCTCCACGACGAGTCAGGGTGGTATTAGAAACGGGATTGAAACGTCAAATTCGTTATATGTTTGATGCACTGCATCTCAAAGTAACTAAGTTGGTTCGTATCCGCATTGGCATGCTTCAAGATAATGGACTCGATCTTGGCCGCTGGCGTCATTTGGATGAGTCAGAAGTCGAGGCCCTTGGTCAAAATCCACCACAGCGAAAGGTGCCTGATGACGTATCTCGGGCGATAAGAAGGCGCACTCCTCGCAAGACAGGGGGCAAGAACGCCACCAAGACTGCGCGTAAAACAACACGCAAGCAAACCAAACGAGCGGCAACAAAAACGGCGGGACGCAAATCATCAAGATCTCAATTCAAACGAGCAGCTAAAAAAGTATCTCGTCGACGCAAAAAGTAGATTGTCCTCTGCTCAATAGCTGTCTAAGTTTGGCAAATCATAGCCAATCAGAATAGCTTATTATGAGTAAAAATATCGAAAGCCATCTTAGCGAAGATCGGGAATTTAAACCGTCGAAAGAATTTTCTAAAAAAGCTCGGATATCCAGTATGGCGCAATACAAGCGCATGCATAAGGAGTCTGTCGAGAAGCCCCATTTATTTTGGGCGCGAGAAGCGAAAGAACTTCATTGGGGTAAGAAGTGGGGCAAGGTGCTCGACTGGAAGGCGCCATATGCCAAATGGTTTGTTGGAGCAAAGACCAATGTGTGTGTGAACTGTGTTGATCGCCATGTCGATGAAGGACGCGGTAACAAAGCAGCATTTCTCTGGGAGGGTGAGCCTGGCGACAAACGTACTATCACCTATAGTCAGCTTCAGCGTGAGGTAAGTCGTTTTGCCAACGTGCTTGAGGCCAATGGTGTGAAGTCGAAAGACCGTGTGCTTATCTACATGCCCATGGTTCCTGAGGCTAGTATTGCGATGCTTGCTTGCGCTCGTATTGGCGCAGTTCACTCGATTGTTTTTGGTGGTTTCTCTGCCGAATCTATCAAAGATCGCTTGGATGACTCGGAGGCGAGCTGTGTGATTACTGCTGATGGTGGCTGGCGCCGTGGTAGTGTTATTGACCTCAAGTCTAATGTCGATGAGGCTTTGAAGCGCGACAAGTTTGTCAAAAAAGTAATCGTGCTCAAACGCACTGATAATAAGGTCAAAATGAAACGTGGGCGTGACGTTTGGTGGCATGATGAAACGGCTAAGGTTCCGGGGACACACAAGCCCAAGTTCTTTGATAGTGAGCACCCCTTGTTCATTCTATACACATCAGGATCAACAGGTAAGCCCAAGGGCATATTACACACTACGGGCGGCTATATGGTGAATACCTATGCGACCTGTAAATACATTTTCGATATGCGTGATGATGATGTCTACTGGTGCACGGCCGATGTTGGCTGGATCACCGGGCACTCCTATATTACCTATGGGCCGATGCTCAACGGGGTTACTCAAGTAATGTATGAAGGTGCTCCCAACTTTCCGGATTTCTCTCGTTTTTGGCAGATCATTGAGGAATACGGAGTGACCATTTTCTACACTGCACCAACAGCGATACGTGCGTTTATTAAAGCGGGTGATGAATTAGTTGATAAGCATGATTTGTCCTCGCTACGTCTTTTGGGGACAGTAGGTGAGCCGATTAACCCGGAAGCATGGATGTGGTATTACAACAAAATAGGTGGGGGCCGTTGTCCGATTGTTGATACTTGGTGGCAGACGGAGACAGGTTCAATTATGATTTCACCAATCCCAGGTTGCACTCCTATCAAGCCGGGCACAGCCACTGTGCCATTCTTCGGTGTAGACGCTGCAATTCTTGATGAGGCAGGTCAGGAGTGTAAAGCTAATGAAGGTGGCAGGCTGGTGATCCGCAAGCCATGGCCAAGTATGTTACGCACTATTTATCGTGACAAAAAACGTTACAGAGACACCTACTGGAGCGATTACCCTGGCATGTACACTGCAGGTGATGGGGCTCGTCGTGATAGGAAGGGTAACTTCTGGATTGTTGGCCGCCTTGATGATGTGCTCAATGTTTCTGGTCACCGTTTAGGCACTGCCGAGGTTGAAAGTGCGCTTGTGGCGCATAAAGCCGTGGCTGAAGCTGCGGTTGTTGGCCGGCCACACGAGATCAAGGGTCAAGCGGTGGTTGCTTTTGTAACCCTAAAGACGGGAATCGATGGCACAGATGCGCTGCTCAAAGAGGTGCGAAATCACGTTGGTAAAGTGATCGGTGCCATTGCTAAGCCGGATGATGTTTACTTCACACCTGCTTTACCAAAAACTCGTTCAGGAAAGATCATGCGCCGCTTACTCAAAGAGCTTGTAGCAACGGGAAAAGCAACAGGCAACATGACCACTCTCGAAGATGTTGGTGTGGTCAAAAGCCTTGAAAAATTAGTAAAGAAAAAGTAGGAGCTCTCTTATTTCATTTAACTCTCAGCATGCCGGCAAGTTTATTACTTGCTGGCATGTTTTATTTAGATGCCTCCTTTATCAAAGCACCTGATCAAAATTGCTGATCGTCATGATGATTTTTTGTGGTTAAATAAGCTACGTCTATGGGTAATTTAGGATGTGCAGAAATGCGAGAGCTCGAGGAACAGGCTTTTAAAGATGGGGCTACACCAGAGGGCTTGATGGAGAAGGCTGGCCGAGGCGTTGCTCAGGCCATCATGCGACGCTTCTCAGGGCCGGGAACAGCGATTGCCTGTATAGGCTCTGGTAACAACGGCGGTGATGCGTTGGTTGCTATTAGATACTTGGCCAATGCGGGCTGGAACGTTGGTATACGTTGTTTGCACGAAAGTACTGAACTTGGAGCTTTGCCTCGCAAGAAAATTCGCGAATTGGGCGATTGCCCTGTAAATCAGCCTGTAGTTGCTTCCACGGCAGACCACCCCGTGGTGTTATTAGATGGTTTGTTGGGTATTGGTGCACATGGTCCATTGCGAGCCCCCCTGGCAGAACTGGCTGCTTGGGTAAATGAGATGCGTAGCACGCAGTCAGCTCATACAGTGGCAATGGATATTCCATCGGGGGTCAATGGGGATACAGGAGAAGTTTATGAAGGGGCTGTGAAGGCTGACCTCACATTAACGATCGGTGTAGCTAAGCGGGGGTTGTTCGCTTCAACGGCGGTGAATTACACAGGCTCTATCGAGCTTATTCCACTTGATGAGCTACCTGTCCCAGACGGTGGTGATTTGTGCCTCAATGACGTGCATCAGCTTGAAGGTATATTGCCACGGCGAGACCATGATTACCATAAAGGTGATGCTGGGCGAGTGGGTATTTTGGCTGGTTCTCCGGGCATGTTAGGGGCGGCGGTATTGTGTGCCACTGGAGCACTTCGCTCAGGCGCTGGTTTGGTTACATTGTTTGCTGATCAGGCTACTTATCCATTGCTTGCTCCGATGCTACCAGCAGAAGTCATGCTGAGGCCGATTTCGTCCCTTGCAGAAATTCATCCAGCCGAATTTGATGCCTTTGCCATAGGCCCGGGCCTTGGGCGGGGTAACACAGAGTCTGATGATGGTTTTTTTCAGCTCCTTGAGCGTATGAGTATCCCTGTTGTAATCGATGCGGATGGATTGAATCGCATCGCGGATGCTGGTGCTGAGAAATGGATGGCTCCACATTTTATTCTTACACCCCATCCTGGTGAGTTGGTTCGGCTATTTCCAGAGTGGGCTGGATTGGATCGAATTGATATCGCAAGGACTTTCTCTAAACGCTACGATCGAACAACTTTATTGCTGAAGGGAGCCCACACCCTGATAGCGCGCTCAGGTTCACCCGTATATTTTAACACAACTGGAAACCCCGGAATGGCAAGTGGTGGCCAAGGGGACATACTAACAGGTATCATTAGCTCATTGTTGGCTCAGGGCTTGGAGCCTCAGAATGCAGCACGCATGGGTGCTTGGTTAGCCGGTCGTGCTGCGGAGTTGGCGATTAGCCATGGTGTTGAGAGTATTCAATCACTGGTGGCTGGGGACGTATCTAAAGGCTTGGGGCGTGCGTTCATCGACATGGGGAGTCAGTAGAGGGCTCGGTGCGGGCGCATATCCTTCATCATAGTGGGTTTTTTCTTCGACAGATTGCGAGGTGGTCGAATAGAGTAAATCAATCATTTGTTTAATGCAGGCATGTCAAGCACGACACCCGATACTCAGAAAAAACAGCAAATACAGAAGCAGTCTGATTTGCCGTGGAATGTTGTTGTTTTGAATGATCCCGTCAATCTGCAGGGATATGTAACCATGGTTTTCAAAAAGGTTTTTGGGTATAGCCAAGCAAAAGCAGAAACCTTGATGATGGAGGTGCATGTGCAAGGGCGTTCTGTCGTGTGGACAGGTGTTCGTGAAAAAGCCGAACTTTATGTTCAACAACTTCACAGCTTACAACTTCAAACTACTATGGAAAAAACGGGATGAAAATTTTGCCAACACTTGATGGAGGGCTTTGTATCATTCCTGAATCTGAAATAGATTGGCAAGAGTTAGAATTAATCTGCTCTGATGAGGATCGCCCAACGCACCTTGCTGCGTCTCTCGCAGATTTAATGGATCAAGATAGCGAGTGGAATGAATACGTTGTTCCTGATTTAGAGGAGGACTTTCGAGGCCAAGTAAAGGCTGTAGCTGGCACCATTGAAAAAGCACGCACGAGTGATGAGCCTGCCATTTTTATTTCGCTTACTGATGCTGAACAATGGTACGGGGCGATTAATCAGGTGCGCTTGTCGATGCACGCAAGATACGATGTGGAAGAGCTTAGCAATAGCAATGATTTAGATGATGCGGATCCAGTTATAAAGAGTGCCTACTATCGAAATAGGTTTTATCTGCTGCTGCAAAGCATGCTTTTGGAGTATGTTTTGGAAACTGATTAACTACTTTTTTGTTCAGTAGGCCTTGATGGGTGCGGCTACCATTTTTTTGAGCTAAGCTTATGATGACTTGCTGATTGTATGAAACGCATTATGGTATGAAACCTTGCCAACCAAGCTTTCGCAAAGCAGGTTGTTTGGGCTTATACGAACGGTAGAGGCTGTTCGATCTGAATGAGACTAGGTATGAATAAAAACATAAATTCTAAGAAACTTTTCAAAGCTGCTAAAGAATTGATTCCAGGTGGAGTCAACTCGCCGGTACGAGCATTCCGTAATGTTGATGGTGAGCCTTTTTTTGTCAGGCGTGCAAAAGGCAGCCGCATTGAGGATGTTGATGGCAATTGGATGATTGATTATGTCGGTACATGGGGGCCCGCCATTTTGGGGCACGCGCCTGAGTGTGTGATTGAAGCGGTTAATAAGGCCGCAAAAGAGGGGGTCTCATTCGGTATTCCCAACCCCTATGAGGTTGATATGGCACGGTTGATTGTAGATTGGGTGCCGTCGGTTGAGAAGGTGAGAATGGTCAATTCAGGAACCGAGGCAACGATGAGTGCTGTTCGCCTCGCTCGTGGATACACTGGCAGAGATAAGGTGATTAAGTTTGAAGGATGTTATCATGGTCATGTTGATAGCTTATTGGTAGCGGCAGGATCTGGGGCCTTGACCCATGGTGAGCCGGACTCAGCAGGCATCCCGTCTGCATTTGCAGCAGAGACAATAACCCTTCCCTACAATGATATTGAAAGGGTGAAGGCGGTTTTTGAAGCGATGGGGGATCAAATTGCGGCCGTCATTGTGGAAAGCTACCCTGCAAACGCTGGACTTATTTTTCCTCGTGAAGGGTATTTGCAAGGACTACGCGATATAACATGTGATTACGGTTCGGTTTTCATTTTCGATGAAGTGATGACAGGTTTCCGCGTGGCCAAGGGCGGAGTTCAAGAGCTCGAGGGAATAACTCCGGATCTAACCGCGATGGGCAAGGTGATTGGGGGAGGTCTACCCGTGGGTGCTTTTGGTGGCAGAGCCGAGATCATGGACTGCCTTGCGCCCGATGGCCCGGTTTACCAGGCGGGAACCCTGAGTGGTAATCCGCTTGCGATGGCGGCAGGACTGGCTCAATTATCTGAAATGGTGCGTGTTGATGGTTATGCTAAGCTGGAGCATCTTGGCGCTAGGTTGGAAGCCGGTATACGCTCAATACTTGAGCGAAAGGGGCTGAACTATCAGTTTAACCGTGTGGGCTCGATGTTTTGTCTGTTTTTCACCGATCGTGAGATTGTAGATCTTGATAGTGTGATGTCGGCTGACTCAGCTGCGTTCAGAAAGTTTTTCACCTCGATGCTTGATCAAGGTATTTATATGGCACCCAGCCCATACGAAACCGGCTTCATCAGCGCTGCACACGGTGATGATGAAATCGATACTACTCTGGAGGCAATGGAGAATGCGCTAGCTGTTGTCTAGTGATTACATTTTGGCAAAGAAAGCGATTGCCATGATGAGATTAGTCCCATAGGTTCTGCCTGCCTCAAGCCGGGATGGTGGAATTGGTAGACACGCTAGATTTAGGATCTAGTGCCCTTTGGGCGTGCAGGTTCGACCCCTGTTCCCGGTACTTTTAGGCAAAACTCTGGTTGCAATTTTGTGCTCCCAATGCGTGAATGAATTATTCATTAGTAAACACATGCGTGATGCACAAGCATGTCGAACTAAAATGAAAAGCTGCAATTCTACCCACCTAATCTGATGGAGGAAAACAAGAAACATATCTTAATTGGTTCAAGCTTGATTGTGTTTTTCTTTATTTGTCTCGGTGGTATTGCAGCATCGGCATACCTGCCCGGTTTTTCTGGGGAATTAGGCAGAATGTTTCTCGCTTGGATTACGAGTCCTTTCCTCATGGAGTCGGCACTCTTTTTTTTAGCTTTGACTCTTTTGTTTGCTATCAACGCATGGCGACGAAATAAAGATGGCGAAGACTGGGTGCGCCTTGACGAAAAAGGCAACTCTACACGAAAGAAATAATGTGTGAACTGGAGTCGATTAGCCACCTTATATAACCACCAGCCACATAACTTGGTAAATGAAGCCAGCAACAAGATGGATTTTATTAGTGCTGTCTGTGACAGCACTAATGCTGAGCTTGTGGCTTACTATTCAAAAATGGACTGGTAACATTGACAGCTTGGCTGGGTGCGGTGCTGACAGCGGTTGCTTGAATATTCTTGGGAGCAAGTGGTCCATGGTGATGGGTTATATTCCCGTGAGTGTATTCTCATGCCTGCTGTATCTGACAATGATCATAAGTTTGAGGATGCGAGGCGAATGGGTGTTTTGGCTGCAGTCCTTGTTCGCATGGATAATACTGTCTGCTGCTGTCTGGTTTATTGGCCTACAAGTCTTCATACTACATACGATTTGTTCCTACTGTATGGTGATGCACGGATTAGGAATCGGCATAGCATTAATTTTTCTCACATCGATATCCCGAGCTCAGGGTCCGAGGCGTGGCTTGATAAGGACTTTATTGCCAGCTGTGATATTGGTCGGAAGTTTGGCACTCGTTCAACATTATGGACCGGCTCCAGATACACATCGTTTGGAGAAATCTTCAACAGATAAGTTGAAGCCGAAAACCCCTGTAGGTATTGATATTCACTCAGTAGGGCAGGGGCGTTTGGTGTATTTCATGGCTGATACCAAATCATATCGTGTCGCGTCATTACCGCATCTGGGAAGACCAGATGCCAAGCATGTAGTGGTTAAGTATTTTGATTACACCTGTGAGGCATGTCTAGCGACACACGAGTATCTTGATGATTTGATATCGAGGTATCCCAGCCAGTTAGCAGTGGTTGTCCTAGCAGTGCCGCTGGAGCGGGGTTGTAATGCACATATGCCAGCTGGCCTCAAAGATCACCCCAATGCCTGCAAGCTGGCCAGGCTCTCGCTGAGGGTGTGGAAGGCACAGCCGGAGGTGTTCGCTGAATTTCATCAGAATCTCTTTGATTGCTGTCAGCAGCCTTATGAAGTTGCCGAGGCAATTGCATACAGCATGGTTGATCCAGAGAGGTTGAACGCGGTCGACGGCTCGTGGGTGGAAGCTGTGCTGCAGCAAAATGTCACTGATTATGCTTCATTGGTGCAAGATACACCGGTTTTGCCTAAGCTACTCATCAAGGAATCGGTTTTATTGAATGGAAAAACCAAAGACCGTGAAACGCTGGAGCATCTCCTGAAGAAGGAGTTACTCATTGAGCCCTAAATTTGTTCAGATGTTCTGACGGCAATATCTCTTTGATCTTGTCGTTGAGCATTTTCTTAGAAAACAAACACGTCATTTTTTGAATGGGATTATACCGCTTAATGAGTAGTGTCTTGGCATGGCAAATTTGTGTGAGCTGACAGATTATCTCAATCGTGAACTCAGGCTGGGGGATATCCCTGATTATCCTGGGGCAATGAATGGATTGCAGATCGAAAACCACGGTAAGGTTGAAAAAATTGGAGCAGCCGTGGATGCATCCTTGCCTGTTTTTGAAAAAGCAATTGCAGAGGGTGTCGATTTGTTATTGGTGCATCATGGAATGTTTTGGCAGGGAGCTCAGACCTTAACGGGGCCTTTCTACAAGAAGATCAAGCTTGCCCTTGATGCGGGTATGGCACTTTACAGCGCCCATATCCCGTTGGATGTGCACCCCGTTTGGGGGAATAACAAGCAGTTGGCGGATGCGATAGGCATGAATGATGCAGAGGAGTTTTTTGACTGGAAGGGCATACAGCTTGGTCTGTGCCAGGAAATGAATATGACCATCGCGGAATTGGTATCCTCCACGGAGAGTGCTGTATCAGGTGATGTTCACCTGTGCCGAGGAGGGGGTGACTCCGCGGGTAAGGTAGGAGTCATTACTGGAGGAGCAGGTTCTGAAGTTGAGGCCATAGCCGCCTACGGTATTGATACTTTTGTGACTGGTGAAGGGCCGCATTGGAGCTTTTCGATGGCGGAGGAGTTGGGGATTAATGTCATTTACGGCGGGCATTATGCCACCGAGGTATTCGGGGTAAAGGCCCTGTCGACCCACTTACAAAGACAATTTGATGTCGATGCGTGTTTTATAGATCATCCCACAGGTCTTTAGCCACGTTGCTAGGTCTGTAGATTCCTAAGGGTCAGTTATTTATCATGTAGATCATGCAACACCTTAGCATATATTAAATATAAACAATTAATGACAATTCAATTTGAGGCTTATTTTTTAAAAGAATCAGTCGAATTGGCGAATTAAAACTTGCTAGAACCCTGACAATAGCATTAAATAGTCACACTTGAGCGGGTATAGCTTAATGGTAAAGCTCCAGCCTTCCAAGCTGATTATGCGGGTTCGATTCCCGCTACCCGCTTATCCAGAATAACGAAGGTGTTTCGTAAAATTACGAATTACCCTACATCCTGGCTTGTATAACCCCAAATAAGAAAGGACCACCAAGTGAAATTACTCGCAAAGACGATCTGCTCAGCAGTCATCCTATCGCTCACCATTTCAGCCCAAGCTGAACAAACAAATGCCGACCTAGTCGCAGAAGCAGTCAAGCAAAGTGTTTCCGCCCAGCCCGGCAAAGTCGTTGAAATCGTCTCATCCCAGCTCGCTCAGCATGAAGTTGCTGCCTGTGAGATTGTCAAAGCGGCTATCGTAGCATCCAACGCAGACAAGGATCTTGTTGCTAAGATCGTGCAAGCTGCCACTGAGGCAGCCCCCGATAAAGTTGGCATCGTTAGCCAATGCGCAGTAGCGGTGGCTCCAGATGCTATCGCCGAGGTGCAAACTATTCTCACTAAATTTGCCGCAGCTGGTGGCGGTGGAATGGAAGTCTTAGCGGCTCCGCCGTTTGCTCCCATCAACACACTGACGACTCCGATCAACCCATTGGATTTCCCAGGTCAAGGATCAGTGGGACCTACCCCCGGAGGCCCTGGTGGTTTTCCACTTTTCCCTCCGGGACTACAGCCTCCAACGGTATCAAACCCAGAGTTGACAACACAAGAGTCTACGATCAATCAAGATCCTCGCTGAAACCGTTCATGGTATCAAATCGGTGCATGGAGTGCCTGATGATCACTTGTATGGCTGGCAAGCCTGTGAACAAATAATAACCCCACCAACAACCCATGAAAAAATTATACACGCTTACTGCTGCAACTCTCACCCTCGCTGGTGCTGCACACGGTCAAGGCCTTTACGACATAGCACCAAACGACGAAGCATTGGAAAGCTCTCCAATCTCATGGTCAGCTGGAGTTTCATACAATTATGACGACAATGTGACGCCCACTGCCGGGCCTGGGCAAGGTGCCGATGACAAGGCATCATCCATCAATGCTTACGTTGGAGCATCCCTTGTCAGCATCACACCTCAAACAACGTGGGACATTTTTACTCGGCTCGGGGGTAATTTTTACACAGATTCGCTGGAGGCTCCAAATTCTGATGATATCTACACGCAGGCTCGTTTGGGTATTAATCTAGCCCATCGTATTAATGAAAGGCTGCGTATCAGCAGTAGAAACTATTTGGCTTATGAATTAGAGCCAGATTACAGTTACGGCTTTTCTACGGATCGCCAGCTAGAGGAGTATTTCCACTACCAAACTGACAACGCAATCGGCTATCGTTGGACTAGGGCCTTCGCCACTTATACTGGAGTTACCTTGCGTGAGGTTCTTTATGGTGATGAGGGCTCAGCGTCAGATAACGACCGCACTATTTTTAGTCTTTATAATCAGTTTCGTTATCGAACATCAGATCAAACGGTCTGGACTTTAGATTATCGCTACAGTGAAACTGATGCCAGTGGTACTGCGAGTGACTCCACCAACCAGTTTATTACACTCGGTGCCGAGCATCGATTCAGCCCGACCTCTGTATTTGCTGTAAAGGCCGGTGTCCAGTTACGAGATGTTGCTGATGGAGAAGATGAAAACACGCCTTTTGCCGAGGCTGCTGTGAGAACCCGTATGAATGACCAGCTCAGCATACGTTCATTTGCACGTTACAGTATCGAGGATTACGGTACTAGTTTCACTGATCGTACGTTCGACAATAATAGCACATTGCGTGTGGGTGTCTCAGCAGACTACATGATTTCGCCTGATTTATCCTTGCAGGGTGGAGCTAACATTATCTTCATGGACATGCAGGACGGGCGTTCAGATACTATCGACCCAGTTGCGGATGCGCAAACCGATCTCTTGAATCTTTATCTTGGATTTTCGTATAGGTTGAACGATGTATTTTACCTCACAGGTTCATACAACTGGACTGATAGCGATTCTGACCTAGAAAACAGAACCTACGACCGTAATCGTGTCTCTCTGGGTGTCAGAGCCGAGTTTTAAAAAACAGGACCTATATTTATCTTTTACCGCTCAAATGTTACATTTGAGCGGTTTTTTATTTACAAAAGTATAATTTAAAATAAAGTTAGATACAATTTATGCCTTATTCATAGATGCTAAGGTATCATCCTCAAAATTACGGGGAGTCTTAACCGATTTAAATATTAAGTTGTAAGATGCATAACACTAATCAAAGCGAGGCTACCCAACAAGCCATAGACTACTGGCAGATTCTTAAAAATCGTTACGGGGTCATCCTGCTTACATTTTTACTCGTTTTTCTGACCGCAGCAGTGATCACCTATGTGATGCCCAAAAAATACGAAAGTATTGCTTTGGTAGAAGTGAAGCCGATCGTTGATATTGATCCGACCCTGGGAGGAGTTAAAAGTGGGGTAGGAGTGTCACGTCAGTTTATGAACACTCAATTTGAGATCATTGTTGCGCCTGAAACTCTGGGTATAGCTATCGATCAAATTCAGCTTGAGTCGAGGTGGGGGCAAGACAGGAAGGCGGTATTGCGTCAGCTCAGAGGAATCGTAAGAACGAGCCAGAGACGTGGTACAGACATCATCGAAATATCTGTGAGACATGGCAAAAAAGCGGAAGCCCAAGAAATTGCGAAGGCCGTATATGAGGCATACAGAGAGCGTCGAAATGCTCTAGAACGAAGTGCCCGTAGTGAGCAGCTCAAGGCCATCAAGATTGAGCTGATCAATCAAAATGACACCATCACATTGTTGCGCAAGCGGGTAGAGGATTTAGCGGAGAAACATGGACTCATCTTTGTCGAAGACGAAAAAGGAGGAAAGACCATTGGTAGCACGCTTCCGTTAAAGGAGAAGGCGGATAACGACCTCTATGACGCGAACCGAAAAAGAGATGCTATTGCGGTTCAGATCAATAAGCTCTTGGCCGTTGATCAAGCCGATCTGATTGCTGTTGCAGCTGAACTTCCGGATGTCGGATTCAAGCAGGATTATAACCGCTTTGAGGAGGCTAAAAGGGATCTTGATAAGATGCGTGCATCAGGTTTTGGCGCCAAGCATCCTGATGTAGAAATGCAGGAGAAAATAATTGTGGGCCTTGAGAAAAGCTTAACGAGAAAAGCTAACTACGCAAAACAGGCGCTGAAGCACAACCTTGATATACTAGATAAAAAGGTGGAAGGGTTGAAGGGTGTGGTTGAAGCATACCAAAGCCAGGGAACGGAGAAGTCACGAGGATACTCTGAATACAACATGGCACGGCATGATTATGACAGAGCGCTTGATTTGAAGGAGGGACTTGAGAGGACCTATAACTCGGAGAAAACCAAGACAAAGATGAACCCGACGAACATCATCGTTCATGAAGTTCCCGTGATCAATGATACCCCTGTCAGTCCCAATATCCCCATGAATTTGGCATTGGGTGCTGTCGTGGGTCTGGTGTTTGGTGCCAGTATTGCATTCTTCTTAGAATACATGGATACGTCTGTGAAAAGCTTGGAAGATGTTGAGCGTTTTCTTAAGGTTTCTGTACTCGCTGTAATCCCTCGAGATGTAGGAGTTCTACACAAGCAAAGTGGACTTAGTCCAGATGCTGAAGCTTATCGTATATTGCGTACCAACATCGAATTTAACCGCAAAAACCCAGAGGATAATGCCATCACCGTGGTATCTGGTGGTGCAGGTGAAGGTAAGTCTACTACACTCGTTAATTTGGCTTATGTCTGCGCTCAAGGGGGCTACACGACGCTGATGATTGATGCGGATTTACGCAGGCCACGCTTGCATACCTTCTTTGATATTAGCAATTCAGTGGGTCTTACAAACTACTTAACGACAGATCTTTTACTAGAAGATGTGATCCTCCAAACGCCAGTTGATAACCTCTATTTCATGCCTTCTGGTATTCTTCCCGCGGATGCTGCTGGAATTCTTAACTCGCGGCGCATGTCCGAGCTTATCCAAGACGTAAAGCAACGCTTTGATCTCGTATTGATTGACTCACCTCCAATTCTTGGCGTCAGCGATGCCTCTGTATTAGCCAGTGAGGTTGACCTTACTATGATCGTGGTGCAGCACCGAAAATTACCACGTAATATGTTGGTGAGGGTGAAGCAAGCAGTGGAAAATGTTGGTGGTCAGGTCGTAGGAGTTGTGCTCAACAATGTTGATGTGCGCAGTGATAACCAGTACCAATATTATACCAGTTACTACACTTATTATGCGCCTAGTACGGGCGAAGAGCTGCCCCAGAGTAGTCCAGTTAAGAGACAGGCAGAGCCCGTATCGACTGAGAATGAAGAAGACCTTTATTAGCAAGCTGCTATTTGCGAGTTGAACACAGTTACTTATCCTCAATAATAAAATACTAATACTAATGACTCAACGCATCACGACCATGAGCACCATTATCCATATCACCGTTTTGATGTCTGTCCTTTTGGCCATACCCTTGACCAAATTACACGCAGCCACGATTTCATCGAATACAACACTTAATATTTCGATCAAAGGAGTGCCTGCCGGTGAGCAAGCAAAGTTTGATGGTGGCTACCCTGTCGATGCCAAAGGATTCATCTATTTGCCTCTATTACGAGATGCAATTAGAGCGAGCGGTCTTTCAAGCGCGAATCTAGCACGCAATATCGAGAGGGCTTACCGGGATGCTGAAATTTATGTCAATCCGCGCATCCAAGTTATTTCTAATAAGGATGAAGCGGCTCAACAAATTGATGCCCAAATCGTTACGGTAGGTGGTTTTGTGGGTAGCCCTGGGCCTATTTCATACACAAGGGGAATGACGCTCTTTGAAGCAGTTGCTGCTGCAGGCGGTGCCAGTACCTTTGGTTCAGACAAAAGAGTGGAGCTACATAGAGGAGGGGCCAAAAAAGGTGTCTACAACATCAGGTTGGCCAAAGACATGAGGGTGCCTATTTATCCCGGAGATACGATTAAGGTGCCTCAAAAGACCGTCTTCGGTAATTAGCAATTAGTAATCATCATGGCTAAATGCCATGCCCGCAGACCTGAGTTGTTTGGTTTGTGGTTGTGACATGGGTTGAGCCTGTTGGGAGCATCGTATGTCAGTAGGGTGTGTGACTTTGTGATAGTTCAGTCATGGATTTCCTCCGCATTGTCATTTATGGCTTTTGGGCGGTATAAAAACCTGCACAGGCACTTGACCGAATACGCTGTCTTGCTATGTTGCGCGCTCTTAATTTCTGAAAGTGAGCATCATAAGTTGTGCATCTTTCATCTAACAAACAAACCGAATTAATATAAGATGGCTACTGCTAAAAGCAAGACCGCAAAGAAAGCTGCCTCTAAGGCAACCACTAGCAAGACTCGTAAAAAAGTTGCGCGTAAACCAAAACAACACGTCTACTTCTTTGGAGGCGGCAAAGCCGATGGCAACGGCTCACAAAAAAACCTTCTAGGAGGTAAAGGTGCAAACCTTGCGGAAATGGGCTTGATTGGAATTCCCGTTCCTGCTGGCTTCACAATCACTACAGAAGTCTGCACTTACTATTACGATCACAAAAAGAGCTATCCAAAAACTCTTGATGCAGAGATCGAAGCGAACATTGCTAAGGTGGAGAAGGCAATGGGTAAAAAGTTCGGCGACCTTGATAACCCACTTCTGCTCTCCGTTCGTTCCGGTGCCCGTGAATCCATGCCCGGTATGATGGACACCATCCTTAACCTCGGTATCAATGATCAAGTTGTTGAGGCCCTTGCCAAGAAAACTGGTAATGCCAAGTTTGCTTGGGATTCCTACCGCCGCTTTTTACAAATGTATGGCAGCGTTGTTATGGAAGTTGAAGCTGAAAATGGCGAGCACCATGACCCATATGAGGTCATTCTCGATAATGCAAAGGCCAAGGCCAAAGTTAAAGATGATTCTGGCCTCTCTGCTAAACAGCTTCAAGAGGTTGTTGCAGAGTTCAAAAAGCTTATCAAAGAGCGTTCAGGTAAGAATTTCCCTGAAGATCCACGCGACCAGCTCAAAGGAGCTGTCAACGCGGTGTTTAACTCATGGAACAACGACCGAGCAATTGTTTACCGTCAGAAATATGGTATTCCCGCTGCATGGGGTACTGCGGTTAACGTGCAGGCAATGGTATTTGGTAACACAGGTAAAACATCTGGCACAGGTGTAGCTTTTACTCGTGACCCAGCTACTGGCGAAAACGTTTTCTACGGAGAGTATCTCATCGATGCTCAAGGTGAGGACGTCGTTGCAGGCGTTCGCACTCCGAAGCCGATTGCTAAGATGGCAAAAGATCTTCCGAAGTCTCACAAAGAGCTTTTGAAAATTCGTAAGCAACTCGAGAAGCACTTCCGAGATGTGCAGGACGTCGAGTTTACCATTGAAGAAGGAAAGCTCTGGATGTTGCAGACTCGCAACGGGAAACGCACTGGTTTTGCCGCTGTGAACATTGCTCTCGACATGGTTAAAGAGCGTCTGATCAAGAAAGAAGAGGCAATTCTTCGAATTCCTGCAGATGACCTCAGCCACCTCCTTGCTCCTATCTTTGACACCAAGGCAGAGAAAGCAGCTAAGAAAATCGGTAGCGGCCTTCCAGCTGGACCAGGTGCTGCATCAGGAAAGATCTACTTCAGTTGGGAAGACTCGGTCAAAGCTGCTGAAAAAGGTGAGTCAGTGATTCTTGTTCGCCAGGCTACTTCACCGGAAGACCTTCGTGGAATGATTGCCGCTGACGGAATCCTCACGACTGAAGGTGGTGCTTCCTCACACGCTGCACTCGTTGCCCGCCAGATGGGTAAAGTTTGTGTCTGTGGTGCTCACGGCATGACCATCGACTACAGCAAGAAGACTCTTTCTGGAAACGGTGTCACTCTTAAAGAAGGCGACGAGCTTTCACTGAACGGCTTCGTTGGAAATGTCTATAAGGGTGGTATTAAATCATCACCATCGCAGGTGATCCAAGGGCTTATTGAGAACAAAGCAGCGGCTAAGCGCTCTGATACTTACAAGAAGTTCATGGAGCTCATGAGCTGGACAGACAAGCTGCGTAAGCTTGGTGTCCGCACGAACTCAGACACACCAGAGCAGGTTGAGCAGGCGATCAAGTTCGGCGCCGAAGGTATCGGTCTTACTCGTGCTGAGCACATGTTCTTCGAAGGCAACCGCATCGACTCAGTCCGTGAGATGATCCTCGCTGACGATGACGCGGGTCGTGCTAAGGCACTCAAGAAGATCAAAGTATTCATGAAGAAAGACTTCATTGGCATCTTCAAGTCACTTGCTGGTCGCCCAGCTACTATCCGCTTGCTGGATCCACCACTTCACGAGTTCATCGGCACAATGGATGCCGCTCAGAAGAAGGACCTCTCCAAGAAGATCGGTATGAGCGCCGCTGCCATCACCAAGCGTATCCACGCACTTCACGAAGAGAACCCAATGCTCGGTCACCGTGGTTGTCGTCTCGGTATCAGCTACCCAGCCGTTACAGCGATGCAGGTAGAGGCTATTCTCGAAGCTGCTGCCGAAGTGCAAGCCAAAGGTACCAAAGTTCTCCCTGAGATCATGGTGCCACTCGTGGCCTATGCACGTGAGCTTGAACTCCAGAAGCAGGTTATCGATGAGACAGCAACAGCCGTTCGTAAGAAGCTTGGCCTGACCAAGGCCAAGCTGAAGTATACGGTTGGAACCATGATCGAGATCCCACGCGCGGCAATCACTGCTGCTGAAGTGGCTAAGCACGCTGAGTTCTTCTCATTCGGAACCAACGACCTCACACAAACGGGTCTCGGTCTTTCACGTGATGACTCCTCAAGCTTCCTTCCTGCATACCAGGACGCGGAAGTGCTCTCCAATAACCCATTTGCTGGTCTCGACCAAGAGGGTGTTGGGCAACTTGTTGAAATGGGTGTTAAAGGTGGTCGTAAGACGAAGAAAAACCTCAAGCTCGGCATCTGTGGTGAGCATGGTGGAGATCCAGAATCAGTGAAGTTCTTCGCTCGTGCAGGACTCAACTACGTTTCTTGTTCTCCATTCCGTATCCCCGTAGCTCGCCTTGCCCTAGCGCAAGCAGCTCTCGAGGAAAAAGGTATGGCTCGCGGTGAGGTAAGCTAATTGGACTAACCAAGCTCGATAAACAATCACAAGTCCCTCTGAAGAAATTCAGAGGGACTTTTTTATGGGTGAAAAATTGGCTGGCATGCGATCAGTGAGCCTTTAGAATTGGTCCTATGTTAAAGGGAATCTCGCCACTGTTGTCGCCAGAGTTATTAGCCGTAATGTGCCGCATGGGTCATGGAGAGGAGCTGGTCATTGCGGATGGCCATTTTCCTGGTCATCAGTTTAACGATACAGTGATTCGGGCAGATGGCTTGAGTGTGCCTGATTTGCTGGATGCTATTTTACCACTGCTTGAGCTCGATGCTTATGATCCAGCTCCTGTGATCACCATGGAGGCGGTTGAAGGCGATAGCTTAGATCCCAAAGTAGAGGCCTCCTATGCAGCAGCTATTGAGCGTCACAGCGAGCTCAATCCTAAGATTTCTCGCCTCGAGCGTTTTGCCTTTTATGACAGGGTTGAGAAGGCTCACGCGGTCGTGGCTACAGGTGACGTCAATAAATACGCTAACATTATCCTCAAAAAAGGGGTGACTCCTGTCTAGGTTGATCGCCCCCAAGATACTTTAATAGTTTTACTTTGAGTGGGTTGAGCAGTGGACTGCCATTCTGTAAATGAACGATGAATATTCTGGTCAGTTCATTAATAATTGGTAGATTCCGCAAATGTTAATGATCCAACCCGTGGGGTAAACTTACCCTATGTTGATTTGGATGAATCACGATCCATATACAATCACTGAATATTATGTCTGAAAATAAGAAGCCACCTGTAGTGCCAAAGCAATTTTTGCTTACCTTTATCCTTACCACCTGTTGCTTTTCCCTGTGGGGCTTTGCCAATGATTTTACCAATCCTTTGGTGAAGGTTTTTGAGCAAGTCTTTATCATCACCACTTCGCAAGCGTCATGGCTTCAGTTTGCTTTCTACACGGGTTATTTTTGCATGGCAATTCCCGCTGTTTTCTTTATCAGGAAATTCTCATATAAAGCGGCAATTATGCTTGGTCTTGGCCTTTACGCTGCGGGAGCTTTGATTACGATTCCTGCTAGTTTAACGGCTCAATTTGCTCTTTTCTGCCTTGCATCATACGTGATTACCTACGGTCTAGCTTTCCTTGAAACGGCCTGTAATCCCTACATTTTGGCAATGGGATCAGAGGAGACAGCGACACAGCGTCTTAACCTCGCACAGTCATTTAACCCGATAGGTTCACTGACGGGTATGGCTGTTGCCTCCCTTGTTCTCGCGCCAGCCCTGGAAGTCACGAAGGTTCGTGAGGATGTCAGTGCTGGTAAGGCTGAATACACCCAGTATCTTATTACCGACGCATCAAAACTTCCTGACGGCGCGACCTTGGGTGAGAAGGGGGAGTCTGCTACTCTTAAGGACGGTTCTGTGGTTGCTGTTTACGCTGATGGTATCCCCGATTTTGACAATGTTTCCGGAGCTTTGGACGGAGCTGTCCCTAACGTCATGAAAGCCATGCGCGCGAACGAACCTGAAAAGTTCAACGAGTTGCAGCAAACCGACTTAGGAAATGTCAGGGGCCCATATATGGTGATTGCCTGCGTTGTAGGTGCCTTTTTCTTGCTATTCGCATTAGTGAAGATGCCTTCATTTAAATCGGATAAGCCAGATGCGCCGTTCTTGAAAATCACCGGCCGATTGCTGAAGCGCGCTCGCTTTGTTGAGGGTGTGTTTGCTCAGTTATTCTACGTTGGTGCTCAGATCATGTGTTGGACGTTCATCATCCACTACGGTATGGAGCAGGTTGGACTAAGTCTATCAGAAGCCCAGGGTTATAATATTGTCGCCATGGTGATTTTCCTCAGTAGCCGATTTATATGCACCCTCTTGATGCGTTTTTTCCGCCCGAGCATTATGTTGCTGGTATTCGCAATCGGTGGCTTTGCATTTACGGTGGGTGCTATCTTCCTCGAGGGAGAATCAGGCCTGATCTCGCTGGTGCTGGTCTCAGGTTGTATGTCTCTGATGTTCCCAACGATCTATGGTATCGCACTCAATGGCTTGACCATTGAAGAAGCTAAACTTGGTTCAGCCTTCCTCATCATGTCGATTGTGGGTGGCGCTGTTTTGACCAAGTTGCAAGGTGGTATGATTACCGATTACGGAGTGCGTACTTCCTTCTGGTTGCCAGCGGGATGTTTCGTGATGATCGCCCTCTACGGCCTACGATGCTTCATGGCGCATGACAAGAGTCACAACGTAGCTGATTAAACAAAGTCGCAGGCTTAAACGAAAAATCCCCGCTTGCTGATCGCAAGCGGGGATTTTTTTGATAGTTACTTGTGCTAAATGAATTAGGCAGAAGCTACGTTCTTGAGCATATCCTTCAAGGCACGTGCTGAGGCTTGTAGCGCTTGCTTCTCCTTTGGCCAGAGATCGATCTCAATGTGCTTCTCAGCACCGCCACGACCAACGATGGTTGGCACACTCAGACAGACATCCTTGAGACCGTAGCAGCCGTTCTGAAGGCTTGAAACGGGCAGAAGTTGCTTCTTGTCGAGCACGATGGAATGCACAGTTTCAGCAATCGTTGCACCGACAGCCCAGCCAGCACCGCCTTTGCGGGAGATAACCTCAGCGCCACTTGTCTTGGTGCGTTCGAAGATCTGGCGCTGGTAGTTAGCATCACAGCCTTTGACTCCAGTAAGAGGTAAGCCTCCGACCGTAGCGGATGACCAGACTGGGAGCATGCTATCACCGTGTTCACCGAGGATGAGAGCCTTGACCTGCGTGGGAGCAAGGTCGAGGTCGTTGGCAATCAGCGAGCGGAAACGTGCGGTGTCGAGCATGGTACCTAAGCCGATGACCTGAGCCGGCGGTAATCCGAGGAAACTTACTGCAAGATGGGTTAGGATATCGACGGGGTTAGATACAACGAAGACAATCGCGTCTTGTTTCATGCCCGCTGTTTTAATGCTATCGAGAATCTGTGAGAAGAGTCCCACATTGCGATTGATGAGGTCGAGACGGGTTTCATCAGGCTTTCTGCGAAGGCCTGCAGTGATGATGAAGATGTCTGAGTCTGCTGCTCGATTGTAGTCGCCTGCATAGATGCGCTGGTCATGGAGGCATGAGGCTCCATGAAGCAGGTCTAATGCTTCTCCATCTGCAAGATCTTGGTTTGCGTCAAGGATCTGGATCTCTGAGACGACGCCTGCGCATTGCAGACAGATCGCTGCATTGGATCCTACACGGCCACCGCCGCCTATGATTGTTGCTTTCATGATGTTTTGATTATCGGTTGGTTATTATAGTGATTAGATTTTTTTGAGTAGCCTACTTGGAGTTGCAGACAACACCGGGTCTAAATTGATCGTTGTTACAAAGCTGGTTGTCAGGAAGGTGCTCACGGTGATCTTCCATTCCTAATGACTTACGAATCTCAATGAGATCACGCTCTTGTTCATCGGTCATGGTGAGCATTTTGCCGTTGTTGAGCTGGGTGGCTACCCAAACGGTGCGGCACAGGGCCTCGGTATTCTCCATGCGCCAGTAGGCTTCCTCGATATGGTCACCCCATGTAATGACCCCGTGGTTGAGCATCAATACGGACATGTGGTCAACACCAGTCTCTCCGACGATATCGGCAACATCTGGTGTTCCTGGGGTGCGGTAGGGAGCCATGCCAATTTCACCAAGAAAGACATCTGCCTCAGGAATCATACAGAGGGGCGGGCGCACACCAGCCACAGCAAATGCGGTAGCGTGTGGAGGGTGGGAGTGGCATACCGCCTTACACTTGGGCTGGCGTTTCATGATGGCAAGATGCGTCATGCACTCACTAGTCCTTGGTCGTCGTCCAGCGAGTTGCTTGCCATCTAGGTCAACAAGGCACATGTCTTCTGGCTTCATGAAGCCTTTGCAAATGAGAGTAGGAGTGCAAAGCACTATATTGTCTCCAACGCGGATGGTCATGTTACCTCCATTGCCGTCGGTGTAGTTGCGTTGCCACATGCGTTTGCCCAGATCACACATGCGCTCTTTGAGAGTGTGTACTTCGGGTGAGTGGAAGAAGTCGAGGATCTCTCCTGGTGTTTTAGGGTCACTTCCTGGTCTCCATTTAAACTCGTAATCGGGTAGAGTCGGAGGCTCTAAATCAAGAGCCCGATTGGCAGCAACTTTGCTATTGCCTGAGCCAAAACTAGGGCTTTCCAGTTCTTTGAGATAATCTTTGGCTGACGGAGTTAAGACTGCATCTGTTGGAAGAGAATCGAGGCTCTTGCCTGAGAGCACGATGTCTTCGATTTGCTTAGCTGTATAAACTGATTTCATGATTAGTGGTGAGGAAATGGTGGTGTTTGATTAGCTCATCTTTGCTACGATTTCATCGGTGAGCTTTTTGACTAGATCCTCTGCTTGGGGGTTAAGGCTAGAGCCAACGTCCTGCGCGGCGGGTGCGACCTCGCAGTAGGTGCCAGGTTGGAAGCTGTCGTTTTGACACAGTTCGCATTCTTTCATTCCTTCGCGAGGGTCTTCCATGCCGATGGATTTACGGATCTCAAAAATTTCCTGCATTTTCTCGCCAGAGATAGTTGGAAGTTTCCCTCCGTTGAGCTGGCTGGCAACCCAGATGGTCTGGCAGGCTGTTTCCATGTTTTCCATTTTCCAGTAAGCATCCTCAACGTCACTACCCCATGCCATGACTCCATGGTTAGCGAGTAGGATAGCAGGGTTGTCTTTACCTATTTTAGCAACAGCTTCACAAATTTCAGGACTTCCTGGTGTGTGGTATTCGACAAGGCGTATCGCACCGGTGAAAACCTCTACTTCAGAGCATAGACATGTTGGAGGCTCGACCCGAGCGACTGCGAATGCTGTTGAGTATGGTGGATGGCCGTGAATCACAGACTTGCACTTAGGCTGCACTTTCATGATGGCTAAGTGGGTGTTGGCTTCGGAGGTGCGCTTGCGCCAACCTGCTTTCTGGTTACCGTCTAAATCGATCAGTGCGATTTCATCTGCTTGAACTTCACCTTTAGAGCGCAGTGTAGGGGTGCAGAGGACAAGGTTGTCTCCAACCCGTACTGTGATGTTGCCACCATTGCCGTCAACCATGTTGCGTTGCCACATCTTGCGGGCTACGCGGATCATCTCGTCCTTTAGTTGCATGATCTCAGGTGAGTAGAAAAAGCGCTGAATTTGCTCTGGGTTACTAGGATCTCCACCTTTGACCCACTCATATTCCATGCTAGGCACAATAGGCTCCGGCGGAACTGTTGGCACACCTGGAGGGAGTGGGGGAAAGCGCTCTGAGCTTGAGTTGCTAGCCGTGTGGTTGACACTAGATTTGGCAGAACCACCACTTTGCTCTTTGATAGCATCTTTCGCGGATGGCGTCAGGATTGATCCTGCCGGGATGCTGTCCAAAGATGTGCCCTGTGAGATAAGGTCGGTGATGTCTTTTGCAGTGTAAACTTTCTTCATGATGTAAATGGGTAATTAGTTGGCAGGTGCTACGTATTTAAGAGTGTCAAAAATGGCGAGGCTGATGGCGTCAATGGGGGTCGGTCCATCAAAGGGGGCTGTCGCTTCAGCACCTTCAACAAATCCGATGATATCTCCCTCTCCAGCGCCGATGTTGTCATAGATGATGAGAGAGGATTGCTTAGTAAGACTTGGTTGTTTGTTGATGCAGGTGTTTAGATCTTCGGTATCAACGGGGTTGACGACAAGCCAGCGACCACCACGAAGTGCTTCTTCCTGAATACTCATGGTAACTTTTCCGATGACGTGGCCGATACGCATATGATTTAGTCGATAATGCCCTGAATGAACATACGAATGGGGGAGTGTTGATCGTGAACAATATCACGAGCTCCGATGCCATCGGTGCTTACAAAAACCTTCTGATGTATTCCTGCGCCAAAGAGATCAATGGCAACGAAGGGAGTCCCGGATGGTTGTTGCTCGGCATCGAGTTGTTGGCATAGCAGCATTTTGAAGCCATCAAGCGAATGATGTTTCGCCGTAGCAACTGCGTTTCCAACAACTTGGCAGTGGAGCATTCTATCGAGTTAATTTATAAGGTTTAGATGATGCGAAGGTTTTCAACCATGACGCAACGGCGGATGCGGGTGAAGGTCTTTGGTGTGGTGATACCTTCTCCCGTTGTGGTGGCTATGGAGTAACTGAGGTAACCCTCACCGCCGAGACCAAGACCAGCAACGGAGGATCCGTTTTTGACAAAAATGGTGGTGTCCATTTCCTTGGCCATGTGAGTCATGTGATCAACGTTAGTTGAGTGGATCACTGCTGAGTGGCGGTAGCCGTGTTCAGCATCTTTGGCGAGTTCTACTGCCGTTTTAAAATCTGATACTCGCACGATGGGCAACATAGGCATCATTTGCTCCTTCTGCACGAAGGGGTGGTCGGCATCGGTCTCACCAAAGACGAGGTCTGTCTTGGCGGGGGAGCTGATGCCTGCATGTCCTGCAAGTATTGAAGCATCAACACCAATGAGGTCACGATTGAGAGCTGCCTGAGCGCATCCACCAGCACCTGTCGAGATGTCGAAGGCGATGTTGGTGAGGCTATCTACTTGGCTGGCATTGAGGCGAGTGGCTCCCGCACGCTCCATGGCTTGCATGAAAGGTTCAAAAACCGAGTCGACTACGAAGACTGACTTTTCTCCAATGCAGAGGAGATTGTTATCGAAGGCGGCACCTGCAATAATGTTGGTTGCGGCTCTGTCGAGATCGGCTGAATCATCAACCACTACAACTGGGTTTCCTGGGCCAGCACAAACAGAGCGCTTACCGGACTTCATGGCCGCGTCGACGACTGCAGGACCACCAGTAATGGCCATCAGGGTGATATTCTCGTTCTTGCAAATTTTCTCGAAGGTTTCGATGGTGGGCTCTTCGATCGTGCAGATGAGGTTGTCGATGCCAAGTTCCCTTTCGATAGCTTGGTTGTATGCGCGTGTCGCCATGACAGCACTTTTTGCTCCACCCGGGTGAGGGTTAAACACAATCGCATTTCCGGCAGCTACCATGCTGATGACGTTACCTGTGAGTGTAGGAACGGAGTGTGTCACTGGGAGAATAGCACCGATGACGCCAAAGGGCGCAAATTCCTCTAGAGTGATACCGTTGTCACCACTCATTGCGTTAGGGGCCAGCCATTCGACACCCGGGACATGGCCTACAATTTGGAGTTTTTCGATCTTGTGATCAAGGCGGCCAATCTTGGTTTCATCGAGTTCAAATTTACCCCATGGCTCAGCGTTTGCCATGCAGGTTTCTTTGACGATTTCGATCACGCGTTTGCGACCTTCAACACCTAATTCTTTAAGCTGAAGGAAAGCTTTGTGAGCAGCTTCAGATGCTTGGCATACGTGTGCGAATACACCATGTTTGCCTCCGATTCCGGGTGCTTTGCAACATTCATCTGCAGATGATGCGGCAGCTTGTGGAGCTGGAGCAGCTGAGGTCGGTGCGTTGTTTGCTGCTGCAGGAGGATTGCCTAATTGTTGAATGACGTTTTCAACAACGTTGCGGAGGGTGTCTTGATCGATGGTGTTCACTGCTTAGTCGATTAAAGTTAGTGTTAGTTACTCTTGTATACTTTGTTTCCCAGGACATCGACGCTGTCGATGATAGCAATGACAGCGGCGTCAACTGGGAGAGGCTTAAGGCCGGCAGCCTGACGTGCAGAGCTGCCTTGACAAAACATCACCAAATCACCTTCACCTGCTCCCACATTGTCAACGGCCACGATGGTGTTTACACCGTTGCGAAATGCAGCGGGGTTACTTTCATCTACGAGCTTGGGGCGAAGCAAAAATAGCTTTTTACCCTGCATGCTATCGTCTTTTTTGGTTGCGACGACTTGGCCGATAACTTCTGCGAGAAACATAGTAATGGTTGGGATGATGGATTAATAGATGTGAGGCAAGTGCCTGCTATGTGGTAAGATGTTGAAATGCTGACCGATGTCGGCCAACAGTCAGCTTACTTTTTAGCAGCGCGCTTAGGCAGCACATCAGAGGTAGCAGCGTCAGGACGTGCGATGACATGTGCGCTGAGGACTTCGCCGATTTGCTCTGCTGCAGATGCACCAGCGTCGATAGCTGCTTTGACTGCTGCGACGTCACCTTCGACGACGACGTTGCACATAGCACTTCCGATTTGGCGCATTGGTCCAGCAAGTGTGACGTTAGCTGCTTTGAGCATAGCGTCAGTGCCGTTAACAAGGCCTGCGAGGCCGCGGGTTTCGAGTATTCCTATTGCTTGTTTAGCCATGGTATTGTTTGGTTTGGTTGTTAGTTTGGTTTGTTAGTTTGTAGAAATAATTAGCTGATTTTGCGGTGAACTTCACGAGCAAGAACGAGTTCTTCGTTTGCCGGTATAACCGCTACTTTCACTTGAGAATTGTCTGAGCTGATGACGGCTTCACTTGCCATGCATGCAGCATTTTTTTCTTCGTCAATAATGACGCCAAAATTTTCGAGGCCAGCACAGATTGCGGTGCGTAGCCATGGGTTGTTTTCACCAATGCCTGCAGTGAAGACGATGGTGTCAAGGCCGCCGAGTTCGAAGAGGTAGCTGGAAGCCCAGTGGCGTGCTGAGTTAATGAGCATATCGAGCGCAAGCTGAGCGTCATTGTTACCGCTCTCTGCGGCATCACATATATCGCGGAGGTCATTGCTTACTCCTGATACGCCCTGCAGCCCTGATTCTTTGGTAAGCTGCCGTTCGGCCTCTTCCATGGTAATGCCAAGAGCTTTGCTAGCATAGGGTAAAGCGCCTGAGTCGAGGTCGCCGACGCGGTTGTTTTGTGGGAGCCCGCTCTGTGGTGAGAAGCCCATACTAGTTCCGATGGCAACGCCGTTGCGAATACCTGTTACTGAGCTACTTCCACCTAGGTGGAAAGATATTACACGGAGTGGTTCTCCTGATATCTCCTGGGGGCCGTTGACGTAGAGACCACGGACAGATTCAGCGACATCATCGCGGCCCATCAGCTCAGCTGAGCGTTCCGCAACGAATTTGTGGCTGGCTCCGTGAAAGCCATAGCGTCGTATGCCTGCGTCATGCCATTCTTTGGGCACAGCATAACGAGCAGCTGCCTGAGGCACCCACTGGTAGAAGGCTGTCTCGAAGAGGGCAACGAGGCGTGCATCGGGGAGGATTTGGCGAAATTGGCGGATGCCCTCTGCATAGGGAGGGTTATGCGCCGGGGCTACCTCACGGAAGCCCTCGAGCGCAGCGATGACCGTATCATCAGCATCAACACAACCGCTCAGATCTTTGCCGAGCACGGTTTTAAAACCAACGGCATCAATGTCGTTGATTGATTTTAAATTGCCTTGGTCGATGAGATCGGCCAGGGCTTGATTGATGACTTCCTCGTGATTGGTGACACGCTCAAAGCCGCCAGAGGCGATTGCAACACCATTCGAACCGTCCATCTGGTAGAGGCGGTATTTGAATGAGGTAGAGCCTAGGTTGGCGATGAGGATGTTCATAATGACGAGTACTAGCGTGTCTTCAATCAGGATTTACTTAATCCAAGGGCCCATCTGACCGAGGTCTTCATGTGGGCGTGGGATAACGAGAACTGAGTTGACTTCTCCGACCTGTGCGGCGGCTTCTGCTCCAGCGTCAACACCTGCTTTTACAGCGGCGACGTCACCAGTGAAGAATCCACATACGAGGCCAGATCCGATCTTGTCCCAACCAGTCATTGTTACGTCAGCTGCCTTGATAGCGGCATCTGATGCTTCAATAAGAGAGGTGAGTCCTTTTGCTTCAATTATTCCGAGTGCTTGTTTAGCCATGGTAATATTTTGTTAGTGGTTATTCTGAAAAATGATTTGTCAGATTAGAGATCAAATTGCTTGAGGAGTTCAGGGGCTGGACGTGCGATGACGTGAGCGCTGACAAGCTCGCCTACACGGCCTGCTGCATCTGCTCCTGCGTCAACAGCTGCTTTCACGCTGCCAACGTCTCCTTGGATGAGGATGGTTAAAAATCCTGCTCCGATTTGTACTTGTTTTGTGATGTCAACGGTGGCTGCTTTTGCCATTGCATCAGCCGCTTCTACGCTGCCGACATAGCCTTTGGTTTCAATCATTCCGAGTGCTTTGCTCATGGTATTGTTGGTTGTGTTTGTTGGTTGTGGGTTAGTGTTATTATGCGAGTCCTATTATTTGATAAGTTCGCAGAAAGTGTCAGGTTTGAGTCCGCATGCATTGCCTTCATCGGTATCGATATGGGCTTCCAAGTTGAAGCTCTCGTCGACGCGAACAACGATATTGTCAAAGGTTACAGAGCATGGGCTGTGGACTTTCATTTTCATGATGTCGAGGTGCTTGACTCCGTAGAAGGCGGCATCGTCTGGGTGCATGTGCACGTGTGGTTGGGCGCGAATAACGCCTTCATCCATTTTGAAGTATCCGTTGGGTCCCATTAGCATGCACCCTGGTGTTCCTGCCACATCGCCAGACATTTTGATCGGTATGTCAAAGCCGAGAGAGATGGCGTCAGTAAATGCTAGCTCGACCTGGTTGAGGTCACGGCATGGGCCGAGGATGCGAAGATTAGAAATGACACGGCTTCGAGGTCCGATGAGGGTTACTGACTCCTTGGCGGCATAAGCCCCTTCTTGATAGAGAAATTTGTTGGGGGTGAGTTCGTAGCCAGGTCCGAAAAGAGCTTCGACCGCTTCTTGCGTCAGGTGACAATGGCGAGCACTTATGTTTACTACAAAACCTTTGGGAGCTTTGGCATTCTCAGGGAGCTGAATGCCCATTTCTTGATATACCTGTTCCCGAACCATATGTTCGATGACTGCTCTTGGGACGTTGTTTTGTTGAGGAGACGACATAAATTTTTATGGATGACGGGTGTTTTTTTGCATGATAGTGTTGACAGGTCAACTAAAAACAAAGAAAAAACAAAGAAAACAAAGCAAAACAAAGGAAAAGACCAAAAATCAATGACTTATGCCTTTTTTTAACAATTACTCATGTTAGCAGCAGAAAGACATCACAAAATACTCGAAGCTCTCAAGGATCGAGGATCTCTGCGAACTAAGGATGTAGCATCTGAGTTGGATGTTACTGATGAAACTATTCGTAAGGATTTTGAGTTACTCGAGCACCAAGGCTTGCTGGTGAGGTCGCACGGAGGTGCGATTCCATCCAAGAGGGTGATCCGTGAACTTTCATTGACCGAAAGACAGCTGATCAATCGTGAATCAAAAAGTGCGATCGCTAAGGCAGCGGCTAAAAGAATTGAGCCAGGAGAGACCATATTCATTGATGCCAGCTCGACGGCACTCACGATAACACAGTATTTACCCAGCTTTCATCACACTGTGATCACCAACGCTCACGATGTAGTTGGTGCCCTTGCAGATGTAGATAACATCGATTTGATTTGCACTGGGGGCTTATTTGAACGTCGATCTCGGTCGATGATTGGGCTTGTGGCAGAGCGCACCTTGCATCGCTATAACATCCACCGCATGTTTTTTTCTGGCAGTGGATTGGATCTTGAGAGAGGGGTGAGTGAGAGTAATTCTCGGCAAGCCGCCTTCAAAGAACATGTTATAGCCGCTGCTGAAGATGTTTGCCTGCTTGCCGATGAATCCAAGATTGGAGCCAGATCGGCTTTCTTTTTTGCCCAATGCGATCAGCTTACCAGTCTGGTCACAACCAAGAATGCAGACCCCAATATCCTCGAATCATTGAAGAATATGGGAACAGAAATTATCCAAGCTTGACTTTAAACCCAAAAAAACCAAGAAAAACACAGTAAAAACTAAGTTATGCAAGTTTATATCTCAATTGACCTAGGAGCAGGATCAGGACGTCTCGTGGCACGTGTTTATGACGAAGGTAAGCTGAGACTAGAGGAAGTTCATCGTTTTGAGAACAATGGTGTCGAAATAATGGAAGGCTGCTACTGGAATACCATTGGTCTATTCGAATCCATTCTCGAGGGGCTACACAAGGCCAGCGAGAAATACGGTGATGCGATTGTGTCTATCGGTGCCGATACTTGGGGCTGTGATTATGCCTTATTGGACGAACAGGGTAATATGCTCGGGGGGCACAGGCAATATAGAGACCCTCGCATCGAGGCGATGCAGGAAGAAATGGAATCTCGTATGCCAATGGAGGATGTGTTTGCGCGCACAGGTGTTCAGCCCGCTTTTTACAACTCGAGTTTACATCTTCTTGCCGAGGTGGTTAAAAACAACCCATGCTTCAAATTAGCGGATCGCCTGCTCTTTACCCCAGACTTACTAGCATACTGGCTTAGTGGAGTGCAATCCAACGAGCGCACAGTGACCAGCACCAGCCAGCTTTATGACCCCATTGGTCGTGATTGGGCATGGGAAGTTATCGATGCTCTTGGGCTGCCGCGCAAGATGTTTGGCAACATTGTATCCTCTGGAACCGTTCTAGGACCATTGACGGAGGCTGTTGCCGACAAGGCGGGTGTGAAGCACGCTATTCAAGTCGTAGCCTCTGCAGGGCATGATACCGCCTCTGCAGTTGCTGGTTTACCCATGGAGCGAGGTGGTTTATGGCTCTCCTCGGGGACTTGGTCAATTTTGGGTGTTGAGTCTGAAAAACCAGTTACAACGCCTGAGGCATTTGAGGCAAAGTTGTCCAATGAGGGTGGGGTGAACAAGACCACGCGCCTGCTGCACAATGTCTCCGGTCTTTGGATTATTCAGGAATGTCGCCGTTATTGGGCCGATCGTGGTGAGGAAATGAGCTATGCTGAGCTCGCTCGCTTGGCTGAGGAGGCGCAACCGCACACAGCTTACATTGACCCTAATGATCTAGTTTTCGCGGCGCCAGGCGAAATGCCTGAGAAAATCGCTGCATTTTGTGAAAAGACAGGTCAGGCCGTTCCTCAAACCAAGGGACAATTGCTTCGTGTTGCCACGGAAAGCCTGGCTCTTAAGTATCGTCAAGTCGTTGAGTCATTGCAGAACGTCACGGGTCGTTCCTTTGATCAGCTTAACGCAGGTGGCGGAGGTATTCAAAACGCCCTGCTAGCGCAAGCAACAGCAGATGCGTTGGGAATTCCTGTCGTAGCAGGACCAGTCGAGGCGACATCTTGTGGAAATATTATTACCCAAATGGTTGCCACTGGAGATTTGGAAGATATCACTGCTGGTCGCTCGTTGGTTGCAAAATCCATGGAAACGATTACATACACCCCACAGGCCAGTGCTGACTGGCAAGAGCCTTATCAAAAATTCCTCAGTATAATCGCATAATACCTCTCAATAAATCACTCTCAATATAGATAAAATATCATCGCTATGAAAACCGTATTTAACAAAGATAATATGCCTAAAATAGGCATTCGCCCGACCATTGATGGCCGTCTTGGAGGCGTCCGTGAGTCCTTGGAAGATCAGACCATGAATCAGGCCAAAGCGACGGCTGCATTTATTGCGGAGAACCTTTGCTACCCTGACGGCTCAGCCGTTGAGTGCGTGATTTCTGATAGTTGCATTGGTGGGGTAGCTGAAGCTGCGGCATGCGCCGACAAGTTCAGGAAAGAAAACGTAGGAGTCTCGCTCACGGTGACACCATGTTGGTGTTATGGCTCCGAGACCATGGACATGGACCCTCACACTCCGAAGGCGGTCTGGGGTTTCAACGGTACTGAACGTCCGGGAGCGGTTTACCTGGCTGCAGCACTTGCAGGGCATACCCAGAAAGGGCTTCCTGCATTCGGGATCTACGGTCGTGATGTGATGGAATCCAGTGATACCAGTATCCCAGATGATGTAGCTCATAAAATTCTATCATTCTGTCGAGCTGGCATCTCTGTAGCGCTCATGCGTGGTAAATCATACCTATCGCTTGGTGGCACTTCGATGGGGATCGCCGGTTCTGTGGTTGATCCTGACTTCTTCCAAGATTATCTCGGCATCCGCGTGGAGGCTGTCGATATGACTGAGCTCGCGCGTAGGTTTGAGCGTGGTATTTATGATCAAGAAGAATACGACAAGGCCTTTGATTGGGTGAAGAAAAATTGCCCCGAAGGCAAGGATTACAACTCGCCTGAAACGCAGCGCCCGCGCGAGCAGCTTGACCAAGAGTGGGAAACTTCCATCAAAATGTCGCTGATTGCTCGGGACCTGATGGTGGGTAACGATAAGCTCGCTGAGATGGGCTACGGTGAGGAGGCACTTGGTCGCAATGCTATCTGTGGCGGCTTCCAAGGACAGCGCCAATGGACCGATCACTATCCAAATGGCGACTTTATGGAGGCCATTCTGACCACTTCGTTTGACTGGAATGGCAAGCGCCCCCCTTACCAATTTGCTACTGAAAACGACGCGCTGAACGCAGTGACCATGCTATTTGGAAACTTGCTTACCAATACGGCTCAAATATTTGCTGACTTGCGCACTTATTGGTCACCTGATGCGGTAAAACGCGTATCTGGACATGATCTTGAGGGGGATGCATCCAACGGCTTGCTACACCTCATTAACTCAGGTCCTGCTGCTCTTGATGGCACTGGTGAAATGACCAAAGATGGCAAGCCTGCCATGAAGCCACACTGGGAGATCACTGATGAAGAAGTTCAGGCTTGCTTGGATGCCACCAGCTGGCACCCGTCTATCACCGAGTATTTCCCTGGTGGTGGCATGAGCACTCGCTACAAGACTAAGGGCGGTATGCCAGCAACGATTGCACGACTCAATCTGGTTAAAGGGCTTGGACCTGCACTTCAGATTGCCGAAGGTGTTACTGTCGAGCTTCCTGAAGATGTCCACAATGTGCTTGATGATCGCACCAACCCAAGTTGGCCTACTACATGGTTCTGCCCAACCCTTACTGGCAAAGGCGCCTTTCGTGATACATACAGCGTTATGAACAACTGGGGGGCAAATCACTGTGTCATGAGTTATGGCCTCATCGGTGCGGATTTAATTACCCTAGCTTCCATGCTGCGAATCCCTGTATACATGCATAACGTCAGCGAGGAACGTGTCTTCCGCCCATCTTCATGGAATGCCCATGGCACAGATGGACTCGAGGGTGCCGATTTCCGTGCTTGCGAAAACTACGGACCACTTTATCAGTAGACTTGCACTGCAAAACACCTGTTACGCAATATTCTGATTTTTTCCCTACAACAATATTATGTCATTTAATTCCAACTATCCGTCCATTGAAGCATTAAAAGCCAAGGCCAAAAAGCGCATGCCGGGTTTTGCATACGATTACCTCGACGGTGGTTGCTTCTCAGAGGTCAATCTCCAGCGAAATACTAGCGACATCCGTGATGTTCAGCTCAAGCCATACTACCTTCGGGATTATGCTGGAGCCAGTCAGCAGACCGAGCTTTTCGGCAAAACATACGATGCTCCCTTTGGGATTGCACCAGTTGGCCTTCAGGGTTTGATGTGGCCTAAGTCTTGCGAGATTCTGGCTGCTGCAGCCAAAGCGCACAACATTCCTTTTATTCTCAGCACAGTGGGAACAGCCAGTATTGAGAAAGTCGCTGAGATTACCGAGGGTGATGCATGGTTCCAGCTATACCATCCCGCTGAAGATGATCTGCGGGACAAGTTGCTTGAGCGATCAGCAGCAGCCGGGACAGAGGTTCTGGTGCTTCTTGCTGACACACCGACGTTTGCTTATCGCCCCAAGGAAATCAAAAACGGCCTTTCAATTCCGCCGCGGATGACCATGCGCAACGTGTTCCAAATGTGCACGCACCCGACTTGGTCGTTTAGCCAATTGTTTGCCGGCGCTCCCGAATTCCAGACCATGAAGAAATATATTCCTAAAGGTCTCAACATGAAGCACCTCGGCATGTTCATGAATAAGACATTTTCTGGTAGGCTTACCGAAGATCGCATCAAGGCAATCCGTGATAAGTGGCAGGGCAAGATTGTCATCAAAGGAATCGTTAATCCTGAAGACTGTGAAAAAGCGATCAGTGCGGGTATTGATGGCATTATTGTATCTAACCACGGCGGTCGTCAGCTTGACTCAGGTCAATCAACCATCGTTCCACTGGCAAATCTTGTGGCTAGTTACAAAGACCAAATCACCATTATGATGGACTCGGGTATTCGCAGTGGCCCGGATGTGGCAGCGGCCCTTGCAACGGGTGCGGCATTCACGTTCATGGGACGGACCCCCATGTATGGAGTGGGTGCTCTCGGTAAAAATGGCGGTGATCACACACTCACCATGCTTAAGCGTCAGCTACAGCAGGTGATGGAGCAAGTAGCTTGTGAGAAGATTCAGGATTTTCCGAATCACTTGGCCTAATATCGATCTCAAAGAATCAAAAAACGGGTCTCAGTTATCGTTAGCTGAGGCCTATTTTTTTTGTAGATTCGTCACCATTTCTTCAAGCATGGCGAGGCCAATTGATATTTTTTGGAAGAAGCTTTTGTTGTGATGAACGGTTACGAAATTCGGGTGCTGAGACCATAATTTGTAGAGTTTTTTGTCGAGCTCGGCTGCTTGTTGAATGGATTCGTAGCGAGCTGGGTTTCCTCCCTCGATATCGAGGCCTCCGACCGCGGCACTTTCAAAAAAGATCACGCCGTCATAGCGTGAGAGCTCCTGCTGGAGACTGCTGTCTTGTTCTTGGAAAAAAACATCAGGCTCACCGGGCCAGTATGCAGCGCCATCAATTGTGCCTCGATCGCAAAGAAGGATGCGCTCTGGATATTGCGCCGCTTGTATGTCCTCCAGATTTCTTTGGACGTGATAGATGGCACGCTGAACAGCTTGCAAAGAATCCGTGTCTTGATGGCGGGGGAAGCCGCCAGTAAACATCATGGTAGCAGCCTCGGGCACAATCACGACACCTTCACCAATTTCCCGCCGGAAAAGGTCGGCAGCTGTGGTCTTGCCACCGCCTGGACCTCCAGTGAGAACGATACGGCACCGATGGTTGTGGGTGTGGTTGTCAGAGTTGTCTGGTGATGATCTACGCATAATTAAATGATTAATTGTGACTATAACACAGAAAAGCTATGACCCGAAGGGAAATGAAACCATGCAGACCTGACCGCAACAGCTTAGTCAGCAAATTCAGCAATGGTATCACAAAGTATCTGCATGTTTTCGGGCTTTGCCGAAGGCAGAATCCCATGGCCAAGGTTAAGCACGTGCCCATGGCGGCCGCGCATTCCTTCTAGGAGTCGCATGGTTTCCTTGCGGACAATTTCTGGTGTAGAAGATAGAATCAGCGGGTCAAGATTGCCTTGTAGCGCCACGTTGTTTGGTAGTGCGTCGTAGTAGCTGGGCAGATCGATGGTCCAGTCAATGCTAAGAACACTGGCGCCAGTATTGACGAGCTTGTCTCGTTGATGAGCCATGCCTTTGGCAAAAATGATGATAGGGAAGTCTGTGGGCAGGGCGTCGATAATGCGTTTGATCCATTTCAGCGACATGCCATCGTAGTGAGCTGATGGGCAGAAGGCACCCGCCGAATCAAAAATCTGAAGAGCGTCTACCCCCGCCTCGATTTCCATCTTGAAGAGGTCGATTACGGCCGATGTGATTTTATCCATGAGAAGCTCAAAGATGGCGGGCTCGGAGTAGTAAAGCGTTTTGAGAGCAGCGAGATCCTTGAGAGATCCGCCTTCGGTCATGTAGGCAGCGAGTGTCCAAGGAGAGCCTCCAAAGCCGAGCAGGGTTTTGTCCTCGCCGATCGCCTCACGGGTCATGCGCAGAGCGGCCGGAAGGTAAGCGAGTTTTTCCTCAATATCGGACGCGTCCAATGCGTTGATTTTTTCCACGGAGTCGATGATGTAGTCCATGCCGATACCGCCACCTTCTCTGAAATGGTAGGGTTGACCAAGGGCCTCGGGGATGATCAGAATATCTGAGAATATGATCGCGGCATCCAGGGGGAAGCGCTTCAGTGGTTGTAGTGTGACCTCTGTCGCGAGTTCAGGGGATTTGACCATTTCCGTGAATGAGTATTTCTCTTTGAGTGCTCGGTATTCTGGCAGGTAGCGACCGGCCTGGCGCATGACCCAGACGGGTGTTTGGTCGGTAGGCTCTCTGCGGATGGAGGCAAGAAATCGTTCACGAGACGTCATGACGTTTGTGTGACAGGTTTTTAATCATTTTCCAGCCCATAAGTGTCGTAATTTATGGCTTGTTTTCACTTGCGAAGCTACAATTGCGAGGTTAATGCCTAATCATGTTTGCCTCAAACCTCCGGTTTATCAGCATGACCATGCTCACTGTTGTTTTATGTGTTTCGTGCCGCAAAGCAGAGAATGTAGTTGTCAATGAGAGGCGCGATCTTGTTGTCGCCGACCAGGGCAATCATTCACTGATAGCAGTGATGCCACCAGAATGGCGTCAAGTGCCCAGTACGGAATTTAGAATGTTGAACTACCGTTTTGGGGATAGCGGAGAAGTTTTTGTTGGTCGCAGCCGTGGAGGGCTGTTGCCCAATATTAATCGATGGCTTGGACAGTTCGGTAAACCAGCACTCGAATCTGCAGATGAGCTGCCAACAGTAATGATGCTGGGCCAAAGTGGTGTCCTGATAAATGCGTCGGGAGATTTTGCCGGCGGCATGGGGCGACCAGCCCGCAAGAATGCAGGCTTGGCAGGTGTGATTGCGGCCATTGGTGATCAGCTGGTAACTGTCAAGATGATGGGGGGAGCTGAGGATGTTGCCGCGGAGCAGGAAAGGCTGATAAAGTTCTGCGAGGCATTACGTATCCAAGAAGCTGGTGAATATTAAACCTACTGAACTACTAACCTACTGAACCAGTGGCTAACGCATCACCATCCCTACCAGTCAGATTGTTCCGTTTTTTCTCGGGATACGGTTTAGCCGTTACTTGTTTGTTACTTCTGCTCATATTGACTTGGCTCAGTACGCTAGAGCAGCCAGCGAAAGGTCTTTATGAGGTGCAAAAGCGCTACTATGATGCCGAGGCTTGGTTTGTTCTGCCCGAATTAGATTGGATGCCGAAAATTAACGGGAAGCCAGTTTCTTTGCCTCTTCCCGGCGCTTACCTCGTTAGCGCCGTTTTGTTCGTTAATCTGTTTTTAGGTGGCATTATTCGCATTCGCAAAGGCTGGAGAAATATTGGTGTAGTCATCTCGCACTTTAGCATGGTCAGCTTGCTGATTGCGGGCTTTGTCTCCCACCATTATTCTAAGGAGGGTATCATGGCTGTTTATCAAGGTGATACGTCAGACTTTGCTCAGAGCTACACTGAATATACCATCGAGGTAGCTGAGATCATCGACGGCGAGAAAACGAGACCTTATGTTCTTCCTACTAAGTATCTCAAGTCGTTGGCAGTTGATCAAAAACGAACATTCGAATTACCTGAATTAGGCTTAGATCTTGAGGTCTCGGGGTGGATGCGTAATTCTGCTCGCGTCAAAGTTGACAAAGAAGGTGCCGGCGAGAATGTCGTCGAGGTCGATGGCTGGGCCTTGCAGTGGCTGGAAACAAACCCCACAGAGGAGCTCAATCTCGCTGGATGTCATGTTGATGTTACACCAAAGAAGCAGGTAGAGCAGTCTAAGCGTCTGGTTCTTCATGGAGGTGATCCAAATGCATGCACGGTTACGATGGATGGTAAAATATACGGACTACGCCTGATGCGCGAGATTTGGCCCATGCCATTCCAAGTGCGTTTGGATAAATCTATCGGCGAGTATTACCCTGGAACTCGCAAGCCTAGCACTTTTCAGAGTGATATAACGCGTATTGCAGATGGTTCAGAGCAAAGCTTCCGCATCAAGATGAATGAGCCGATGCGCTATGGTGGGTTCACCCTTTACCAAGCCAGATGGGAAGACAGGGGAGACCGCCCGATGTCTGGATTTGCAATCGTCAAAAACCCGTCGGATCAGTGGCCTAAGTATAGCCTCTATATTTCGATATTAGGACTCACGATTCACTTTGGCATGAAGCTCGGAGGCTTTGTTGGTAAATCCTCCAAATCCAAAGCGAAGAACGCAACTTCTGATCAAGCAACAGCATGAGCAAAGATACAACGAGTAAAAAGCGTTCGAAGTTAGGACGTTGGACCGCCTTCATTCTGGTAATGTTACTACTGGGTGGCTACGGTCTTTATACCCTTAGGATGAATGTAAGCTCCGAGAAGCCCCGGGCGATTGAGGGCTATGAGATCTGGGATGCCGATATTGTTGAGAGTGCGCGTGATGTCACAGTGCAAGACGGCGGGCGTATCAAACCTTTCAGTACGTGGTCTGGATTCACAATGCTCAAGCTCCATGGTGCTCGTGGCATGAAGATCGAGGTTGATGACAAAGTCGCCAAAATAAGTCCTGAGGAATTCATGCTGGATTGTTTATTCCGTCCTTACCTGGCTCGCGAATTACCCATTTTCCGAATTGATAACTCCGAGGTGATTAGTTCCTTGGCAACAGGTGACCTTCCAGAGGAGGTGCAGCGTTTGTCCGGTATTGACAATGACTCAAAAAATGAGGCGATCAGAGAGGTTGTGAAGGGTAAGGATCGACGTGATCGTTACAGTTATGCTGAGCTTGAACCCATAGCGCCTATCTTATTTGCCAGGGTGCAAAAAATAAGAAAAGATCAGCCAGAGAAGGCGAAAATGACGAGTGCTCAGCGCGATGCTGTGGATCTTGGGGAGAAACTCTGGATGTTCACAGGGCTGATTTATCACATGGATTTTGCGCGTGCTGATATCGAGATACAAGAGGGCACTCCGGCAATGGATAAGGAGAGAATGCGCCGAATGAGCTACTGGGTCAGATCTTTTCCTTTGCTCCGCAAGGCTGTGCTCGAAATGAAGCCCCAAGGTGAACAATTGCCAGCAGGCATTATGAGTCTGTTCAGTGACCTAGAACGCAGAATGATACGTGCATCTGAAGACATTCGCCTATTGCCTCCCTATGCCGATGACTCAGAAGAGTGGCTCCCTGTGGGCAAGCGTATTGAGTCTGTGCTGACCGGTAAGCGAGATCATGCAGATGCTCTGGTATCTGATATGGAAATGATGGAGGATATGTGTATCGCTCTCAGAGATGATGGTCAGGCTGCTTTCGGCAAGCATCTGGATACATGGAAGATCTCAGTGCATGATCGCATGGATACTAAAAGTGTGAGCCAGCTTGGATCTGAAGTAGCCTACGGTAAATGGAATTACTTTTATCGCGCGCTTGTTATCTTCATTATAGGATTTGTTTTTGTAATGATGAGTTGGTTGGCACCACGAAGTCGTGGAGGTAAGCTCTGCACGACGATAGCGACATTGCTTGCACTGTTGTCACTCGCTCTGATGATTGCCGGTATAACGCATCGCTCGATTATTATGGAGCGCTCACCAATTGGTAATTTATACGATACGATTCTCTTTATTGGAGCTACGGGTGTGCTTGTTCTGTTACTCGTCGAGCTACTTACCAAGCGGGCTGTGGCACTCGGACTTGCGGTATTTATGGGGATGGCTTGTATGTTTTTGGCCCGCCGTTATGAGATTGGAGATGCCAAGGACCACATGGACCCCTTGGTTGCAGTTTTAAAATCAAATTTTTGGCTGTCAACACACGTAGTCACCATCACCATTGGTTATATGGGAGGGCTTGCTGCGGCGGGGCTATCTACCATCTATCTATTTGCCCGAGTTCTCGGCATTGATGAGGGGGATAAGAATTTCCGTCGTGCCATGACACGTATTGCATACGGCATGGTTTGTTTTACGCTTTTCTTTAGCCTCATCGGCACTGTGTTAGGCGGTATTTGGGCAAATGATTCATGGGGTCGATTCTGGGGCTGGGACCCTAAAGAAAACGGCGCTTTGATGATCGTTTTGTGGTGTTTGATTGTGCTGCATGCTCGTCTAGCCGGCTTTTTACGAGAGTGGGGAATTCACGTTGCAGCAGTCTTTGGTGCTAACATTGTGGCCTTCTCATGGTGGCATGTGAATGCGCTCAGTACGGGGCTGCACTCCTATGGGTTTATCGATGGTCTTGGTATTATATGGGGCTATTACGGCCTACTCACTGCTGTCTGCTTGATGGGGATGGTGTGCGCCGTCCTCGAGAGGAAGTCTAAGGGTAAGCCTCAGAGTTGAGCGATTTAAAGCAGTTCGGCTGCAATGGCGTCAACTAGCATGGGACCATTGTTGATTAGACGCAGATGGCCGTCTTTGATCTCGGCCAACTCATTAGATATCAGGCGATCCACACTGCCAGCCGGTGAACAAGTGAGGTAATCGTCTGGCAGTCCACGAGTTGTTCGTAGCAGCAATGCAATACGTTCTGTTCGATATGCTTGCTCAGTGATGATTTCTTGATCTGATTTGGCGTGTCCTATGGTGGATATTGCGCTCATGAAACGGGCCGTATCAGGGAGGTTGGTCCAACGATTACCTGCGATGGTGGAGACGGCAGATGGGCCGAGCCCGAGATAATCATCACCCTGCCAGTAGGCTAAGTTGTGACGAGATTCCATCCCATGTTGAGCATAGTTAGAGGTTTCATAATGAAGGAAGCCGGCACCAGAGAGTTTTTCGTCTGCGAGTGTAAACATATCTGCATTGATGTCCTGATCTTCATGGTGCCTCAACTGATCAAAAAATGGGGTGTCTTCCTCATAAGTAAGGTTATAGGCGGAAATGTGATCAGGCTCTAGCAAGATAGCAGAATCGAGTGTGCTGCTCCAGTGATCAATCGTTTGTCCAGGAATGGAAAACATGAGGTCGATGTTAATCTCATCTAATCGAGCTTCTTGTAGTATCTGCACAGATTCGGCAGCTTCCTCAGGGCTATGTTCTCTGCCCAATGTTTTAAGCACCGAGCCTTCAAAAGATTGGATGCCTAGTGAGACACGATTGACTCCGAGCTCTTTAAAGAGCTCGGCTTTGTCGTGTCGGAAGGTTGCAGGGTTAGCTTCAAGCGTGATATGGGTGTTTTTGAGGGGAAGAGCTTTGCTCAGGCCATCGAAGAGCTTGGAGAGATGGCTGGGCGATAGCATCGAGGGAGTTCCACCGCCCAAGTATAGGGTGCTTACCTCATTGAGCTGATGTTCATTGGCAGACCGGTTTGCCTCATCCAAAATAGCTTGGATGAAGGCCTCCTGATTGGTCTTACCAGGGGTATGCTTGTAGAAAGAGCAATAGGGGCAAATCCTGTGGCAGAAGGGGATGTGAACGTAGACAATCATGAACGAAATTTTAAATTCGAGACATGAAATGGTCTAAATCGTCATAGCTGAGAAGCCACCATCGATGGTGATTTCGGTGCCTGTAATGAATGCCCCCGCTTGATTTGAGGCCAACATAAGCGTTGCGCCAGTTAGCTCGTCGGCACTGCCAAAACGAGACATAGGTGTGTGGCGCAGGATTTCCAGGGCACGGGTCTCATCACCTTGTTGTGAAGCCTCGGCAGATGGGAAAAAACCAGGCACAAGAGTGTTAACACGAATATCGTGCTCTGCCCACTCGCGTGCTAGGTTTTTGGTGAGGTTATGAACGGCAGCCTTGGATGCGGCGTAGCCAAAGACTCCTGATACGGGCATGCTGCCTGCCATCGATCCCATGTTAATGATGCTGCATGGCTCGTGGTGATCGATGAAAAATTGTCCAAAGATTTGGCAGGCACGGAAGACACTTTTGAAGTTTGTCTCGATGAGTGCATCCAATTCTTCATCGGTGATCTCAAGAAATGGAGTTGCTGAACCAAGGCCGGCTCCGTTAACAAGAATATCTACTTTTCCAGAACGTAGTAGCACGGCAGTGAGCAGATCATCGATATCTTGGCGGTTGCTGACATCGGCCTTGTGGAACCACGACTTGCCTCCAAACGCGTCAATGGCGGCAAGTTTGTCGATGGCGTTTTCGGGGTTCCGACCAACCAAGATAACTTCAGCACCTGCGCGTGCCAGTGCGACGCCCATAGTGCCGCAGAGGTTGCCCGTGCCGCCTATGACAACGGCTACTTGGCCAGAGAGGTCGAAGAGTGATAAGTTAGTGTCCAAAGAGTGTGAGGGGCTAGCGTTGTTAAATCTTGATCTCGATCATGGCATTGGCCTTGAGTCGCTCTATCCAGCGGTCGTTTTTGTCTTTGTTTTTACGACTGCGAACACGGGATTCCATTCGGCCTTTCACCTTGCTCAGTGGTGGAGTGGGGCCGTAGTGCTTCCTGTCGAGCCTGACGATGGTGTAACCACGAGTGTCTTCGAGAGGTCCCAAGATTTCACCAGTAGGAGTTTCCATGAGAATGGCTGCGAATGCAGGAGAGAGGTCGGTGCGCTTGGTTTTGCCAACTTTGCCGCCGTCTTCAGCATAAGAATCGACTGAATATTCCCTTGCGAGCCCGCCAAAGTCTTCACCTTTTTTGAGGCGAGTAACAATGTCTTCAGCGAGTTTTAGCTGAGTATCAGGAGTCACCAAGGGGTCTGAGGAATCTGTCTTGGAGATATAAATTTTATGATATTCTAGTGCATCACCGGTGATATCACGTATTTTTGATTTATGCTCGTTGTATTCAGCCGCAATTTCTCTGGGCATAGGAGGCGTGGCATTTTTAAACTGTTGTGAGCGCATGGCTTGCACGATCAGTTTTTTCTCGGTTTCACGGCGATGCTGAGCAGTTGTTACGCCAGCTTGACGCAATGCTTTGTTAAACTCTGATCGGTTATTGTTGTAGAGCGTTCTAATCTGACGGTCAATTTCCTGATCGATGGCGTAGGCGGGGAACTGTCGGTCTCCCGTGCGAACTCGGAACTCTGATAATATAAGCTCTCGCTCAATGAGGCTGTTGAGAATCTCATTACGAGCCTTGCCAATGAGCGCATTATACTGAGGGCCTTTACGCGGCATGGATGCATTGAGTTGCTGGCGGTAAGGTGTCAGATGGTAGTTTAACTCATTCTTGGTAATGACACGTCCATTTACCTTTGCTGCAATACCCGTTACTTCACGAGCCGACGCTTCGGTGCCAATAAGCGAGACAGTGATAAGGAGAGTTAGGCTAAAACAAAATATTTTTCTAAAGGTGGTCATGAGATGGAAAAGATGTGAGTCCATATGAATTAATAGCGACTACAGAAGGGCAATAAATACACTCAATATGCGCAACTAATTCATAACCCATTATGATCAACGTCAAAGCTAAATATTGTGCTATCTGTGTTTTGATCGATGGATAATGTCATACTTATGAGCTGATTGGTTTGCCCATGGGTTAGATAGATTGAAGCATTGCGATAGCTTCATTCATTTTGTCTATAGCTTGCGTCGCCCTTAGACGAGGGAAACGCTTAGCTTCGATGAAGATATAGTTACCATTTCTCGTTAACATAAGTCGCTGTCCCCGTATTTCGATACTGCTTATATTGGCTTTTGCAGCTATGAGTTTTAGCTCTGTTGCAAGGAGTAAGTTGCTTGCTGGTTCTGGGGTTTTTCCGAATCGATCGAGCCAGCGAGAACGCAGAGCTTTAAGTTCCTTGACTGAGATCAGTTCAGCAAGCTCCTTGTAAGCTGATATGCGCAATCTAGCCTCAGGCATATAGTTAGCAGGTAAGTATGCTCCGAGTGTTTCACCTGTTTTTAGGCCGGGCTCTAGCTCGCTAAATGAGAGGAAGTCGATACGCAGTGTGACATCGACACGAGTAGATGATCTGCCTTTGCTAAGCTGGTCGATCGACTGACGCAGTAGCTGACAATAAAGGTCAAATCCGACAGCGGCGATGTGACCAGATTGCTTTGTGCCCAGCAAGTTTCCTGCACCTCGTATTTCTAGATCGCGCATGGCGATCTTGAAGCCCGATCCAAGGGCTGTGTATTGCTGAATGGCATTGATGCGTTTGCGTGCATCGCCATTGATGAGATCACGAGGCAGGAGTAGTATCGCATAAGCTTGTCCTCCAGCGCGGCCGACGCGGCCACGCAGTTGGTAGAGATCTGCTAAGCCAAAGCGGTCGGCTCGATCAATAATAATGGTGTTGGCATTAGGGATATCAATGCCGCTTTCGATAATAGTTGTCGCGAGCAGGATATCCGCTTTGCCTTGCACAAATGTGCGCATTACTACTTCAAGCTCGTCTTTTTCCATTTGTCCGTGGCCGACAACACAGCTTGCCTCGGGAACAATCTTGTTGAGCATGGATTTCATCTGGTCGATGCTTTGCACGCGATTATGAAGGAAAAAGATCTGGCCGCCTCGTTTCAGCTCTCTGCGTATCGAGTCACGAATGATGCGCTCGTCGTAACCATGAATAGCCGTGTTGATAGGGACTTTTCCGGGGAGGGGAGTATCAATGGAAGACATGTCCCTTGCTCCCATGAGTGAGAGGTAGAGGGTGCGGGGAATGGGGGTTGCCGAGAGGGTGAGAACATCAATGTTGGCAAACATTTCCTTAAATCGTTCCTTGTGTTTCACACCAAAGCGCTGCTCCTCATCAATGACGGCGATGCCGAGGTTTTTGTAGCTGACGTCTTTGGAAATAAGGCGATGGGTGCCGATAACAATATCGACCGAGCCATCTTTTAAGCCCTTGAGGGTCTCTCTGACTTCGCTAGCTTTGCGAAAACGATTCAGAAGCTCGATACGCAATGGGTAATCACTCATGCGTTCGCGGAAGGTACGCCAGTGCTGCTCAGCAAGCACGGTCGTCGGCACTAGAATGGCGGCCTGTTTGCCACCTGTAACAGCCTTGAAAACGGCTCGGATAGCAACCTCTGTTTTTCCGAAGCCCACATCGCCACAGATGAGTCTATCCATGGGCTTGTCAGACTCCATGTCAGTTTTTGCATCTTCGATAGCGTCTCTTTGTCCAGACGTTAAGGTATGATGAAACGAGTTTTCAAACTCCCACATCCAGCGTGTGTCAGGTGGGTGAGCGTAGCCGTGCATGGTCTGCCGCTGTGCCTGTATTTGAAGAAGCTTGGCTGCATAATCGAGAATCGATTTTTCTGCTGACTTGCGGGCCTTGCTCCATCCCGTAGAACCAAGCTTTGTCAGCTCAGGGTCCTTGCCTCCAAGTCCTACATATTTGGATAGAAGATGGGACTGGTCGAGGGGCACGCTAAGCGTGCTACCCCCATGATAGCCAATGGTTATTTCCTCCTGCCCGTCGTCATTGGTCTCGATGCCGGCATAATTACCGATGCCATACTCTGCATGAACGACAAGATCTCCGATGCTGATATCCTCAAGTGCTGTCTGAGCACGCGCTCGACGTTGGTGGTCGAGATGGTTGGTTTTTCTGCGGCTCTGAGGCGTTTGATATCTGCCGAATAATTCAGCAGAAGAAATGAAGGCTAGCTTGGAGCCGGGCACGGTGAAACCTTGTATCAGCTCGCCAAAGAGTGCTGTAATTTCTTGCGAACTAAAAAAGTCATCGTGAACGAGCTCAGTGAAGCGTTCTTTTTCGCCCACATTGGAGAAGGTAATAAAGATGTGCCACTCGTCAGCTCTCCAGTCGGCAATTTGTTGAAAAAATCGGTGCCGGCGAGTTTCATTAAGAATGAAGTCGCCTGCATCAAAAGTTCCTAGCGGGCTTCCTGCACAGAGTGTTAAATCGGTAAGGTCTCCGTCATTTTTGATGAGGGCATCGTAAGAATCAGGAAGATGGTCTCCTGTCGCGATGAGACGGTCATCTTGTTGGATGTAGTCTGCGATAGACGAAGTGTGTCCTGTATTAGAGAGACTGATCTGAGCTTCTTTGACGCGCTGAGTGGATATTTGTGTATCGATGTCGAACTTGCGCAGGGAATCGATTTCTGTATCAAAAAATTCGATTCTAAGTGGGGCTGAGGCATGCCAGGAGTAGATATCGATAATGCCGCCCCGACGCGCGAGTTGACCGTGGGCATGCACTTGACTGACTTTATCATAGCCTTTGTTAATGATGTCTTGCTCAAAGGTTTCCGGGTCACGCTGGTCACCAATGGCTAGCTTGTATACCGCATCTTTCAGGCTAGACATCGCTGGTGCAGCATCTGCAAGTGAGTCGGGGGAGAGGATGAGTATTTCGGGTTTCTTTCCCGAGGGTGGTGAACACAGATGGTTCAAGATAGCCAGGCGTGCCGCAAGAGTCTCTGGAGCTGTATTGATGCCTTGATCGTCGTCTGCGGGTAATTCAGGAAGAGTCAGGGCTTTGATTTTCCATAAGTCGAGCTCTGCAGCCATGCGGTCTCGGACACGAGGATTTGAATGGGTAAGCCATATTCTGCTCGATGTAGATGCATTATGCAGGCTGTGGCACGCCAATGCCGCAATAAAAGAATAGGCGGATTCATCGACATTTTGAAACTCTATCGGCAGCGCTTTTGCGGCGCCTCGTACAAGTGTATACAGCCGTTTCTCTAATGAGACGGAGCGCATGGCTTCGTTAATTCCCGCAAGGTCCTTGAGGTGAGAGGGAACTTCTGAATCTTTGGTTGGAGTCGTTTTTGACACCGGTGCTATGCTATACTGCTGTGCTGGTTGAAGGGCAAGTAGCATGATGCAATGAGTAAAAATAATTCATTAGACCAAAATAGTTGAAATGGGCACTTTCGCCCCTGAGTAATGTAGGTTACAACTAAGTTATGTGGTGGTTCGTATCAAAAGTGTCTCAAACTGTGATGTTTGCTGGCATCACTTTGTTACTTGGCAGTTGCTCTTCGTCAGATACTTCTTCGTCCTATGACCGGTCTGGATCAGGGCCTGGATTTGGCCCTACTGCGTCACTAGAGGGCCGACTAGTGCCACCTACACCGAGTAAAAGTGCCTCCAGCCTTTATAGAGAAGTCAACGTCAAGCAAGACTTGATACCCAAGGGACGGCATGCTCGAAAATATCATCGTAGCATGCAGCCGCGCTACATCACTATTCACAGTACGCAGAATTTTTCGCGTGGCGCTGATGCGCTCAGGCACTCTGAGGCATTGAAGAATGGGAAGCTCCGTGCGCGCAAAATGCGGGGTTTTAATCGCATTGGCTATTTAGTCTGGCACTTCACCGTCGATGAGGACCGTGCCGTGCAGCATTTACCAACGAATGAGCAGGGTGAGCATGCCGACTTTGGTGGACCTGGTAACCGATACTCCATTGGGATCGAAATGTGTGAAAATAAAGGCAATAGTAGGTCTGCTACGATCGAGCGTACTGCAAAGCTAACGGCTTATTTGATGCAAAAGCATAACATTTCACTACGGAAGGTGGTTCCGCATTACCACTGGAAACGGCGTGGTCTGAGCCAACCGCATAAGAATTGTCCTCACTACCTTCTCGATAACGGTCATCCGGGTGGCAAATGGCAGTGGTTCCTTGCCAAGGTGAATAAACATTACCAAGCTATTGGCGGATCGAATCCTCTGCCAGTTGGTCCCTCCATCAACAGACACGGTCAGATTGTTACTTCGCCGGCCTTGTCTTCTCCTGTTACAGAAAAATCGCATACGCCACCGAGTAATCGTTATCACACGGTTAAAAAAGGCGATACTTTATCTGGATTATCACGCCGTTATGGCGTTTCAGTCTCATCGATTCAGCGTGCCAATGGCATGCGTAGCACTGTCATTGTTCTTGGCAAAAAGCTTCGCATTCCCAATTCCTGATGACAGGGTGACATGTGGCAAGTCTCGTAATCATCAATCCTCGTTTTTATAGTCTCAATATGTCCGAATTTTGGTATCAATGTGACCGATGTACTGCATGCTGCAAGTGGCCAGGTGACGTGCGGGTGGAGGACGATGAGATCGAAAAGATCGCCGGTTTTCTGGGCATGGAGACCCAGCTCTTTATTGAGAAATACACCCGTCTGCGCACCAACCGCACTGGCCTCTCCCTCATCGAAAAAGAGAACCATGAATGCATTATGCTCGATGGCGAGTCTTGCCGGATCAATCCAGTCAAACCCGAACAATGCCGTGGATTTCCGAACAAGTGGAACTTCCCAGGCTGGCAGCAGGTGTGTCAGGCAAAAGCAATCCCAATGGCAAAAGCCAAGGCGATGGGGCTGGTGGAGTGATCATCCTAAGTAAGAATTAATGCTAACCAAATTTTATGGCACAGGCTCGATGCGTATGGCGTCGGCAATAACATAATCGGTGGCTTCATTGGTCAATTCGACTACCAGCGTGCCGCTATTGATCAGAATCGAATCGGCAGAGCTGAACACAATTTGGAAGGGTTCACCTCCTTCTATGTGATCTTCTTCTGGTGCTACGCGTTGATTGATAGCTTTCGTTGCTAGCAGAGTGGTGCCATCGTAAACTTTGTAAGTTGCAATAGGGGCCCGGTAAACATCACGCTCACGCCATGTGATAGCGACAGTGTAACTGCTGCCAGGAGGAATGTCAGAGAAGGTCCATTTGACCGACTCCGCGTCAGCAGAGGTTGCTACCGGTGCGCTGAATGTGAAGCTCGTGTTGTATCCACTGATCAAGTAGTTTCCTTGGTATATGCGCCAACCTTCGGCAATGCTAAAACCATCATCTCCGTCATCAATCAACTGGGCAGTGGCAGGTGGTGAGTCAGCCAGCGTGAAGCTCTCGATCTCTTGGATATTCAAATTAGGCGTGTCTGCTAAATCTGCAAAACTTTCTGCTACAAAGGTTACTGCTACATCTCCATCAATGAAGCTGCCGGTAAATCCATATTGATAGCTACCATCGACCAGAGTAGGCGTGCCGTTTAATACCACATCATTGACGCCATCACCACTGAGTGAGAGTTCATTATCAGGATCGAGAATCGTGGATTCATCAATCCCATCTCCACTATCAACATAGCTTACTTCAATATATCCTTGGGCGTTGAGCACTGCTGGGTCAATGGTGCTTCCGTCCTGAGGGTTAGATAGATCAGCGGTCGGGGCAGATACATCAGGTCCGGCTGGGTCGAGTGACTTAATACGCACGGCATCGGCAACGACGTAGTCATTTGCTTCATTGGATAACTTGACCACCAAGGTGCCGGTGGAAACATTCACCGAGGCGAATACCTTCTGAAAGGGTTTGCCTTCCTCGACATAATCTGCGGTTGGCTCTACTTGTTGGTTTACTTCGGCCTCGAAGGCAAGGTTTGTGCCGTCATAGACCTTAAAGGGAGCATTACTTGCCCGGTAGATGTCACGCGCCTGCCATGTGATTGCCACTTCATAATCTCCTGGAAGAAGCCCTTCAAAAGTCCATGTTGCCAGTTTAGTCGGTGCGCCGGGTTGGGTGTATGTAAAGTCGCTGTTGTATCCGTTGATGATACCATTTCCGGGATAAACACTCCATCCATCTGTGGCACTAAATTCAGGATCAGCATCATCAATGATAAGAGAGGAGGGGGGAGGATCAAGGGTCACTGCAAAGCTCTCGATCTCTTCAGCATTAAAGTTAGGCACATCTACCAAGTCAGTATAACTGCTGGCCACGAAGGTGATGTCTACATTACCCTCAATAAATTCACCCGTGAAGGTGTATCGGTAAGTGGTGTCACTCACGAGTACAGCCGTGCCGTCTAGTTCTGCCGTTCCAACTCCACTGCCACTCAGTGAAAGCTCGTCACCGTCAATGCTTGAGGGGTCAATGCCACTGCCAATATCACTGAATTCAACATCTAGATATGCTCTCGCATTGAGCAATGCGGCGCTAATCTCGCTACCTTTGGCCGGGCTGATAAGGTCGGCTGTGGGGGCTGATGGTTCCAGCTGCTTGATGCGTATGGCATCGGCAATGACATAGTCATCAGCGTCATTGGTTAACTCGACAACCAGAGTGCCACTGGCAATATCCACCGAGGCGAAGATAATCTGAAAGTTTTTACCAGCTTTGACATAATCTGCGGCTGGTTCCACACCTTGGTCCACACGGGTGGTGAAGACGAAGTCATTATCATCATACACTGAGTAGGGGGCGTTGCTTGCCCGGTAAATATCGCGAGCGTGCCAGGTGACGGCTACCTCGTAGCTGCCTGGATCAAGCCCTTCAAAGGTCCAAGATGCAGTCTCTGAACCATCGCCTGACAGGGCATATGATAAGTCAGTGTTATATCCGCTTATTACTGAGTTGCCGGTATAGACATTCCAGCCAGCCGTCGTGCTGAAACTGTCATCAGCATCATCAATATATTCTGTGAAGGGTTGTCTCTCGACAGTGAAGGACTCGGCCTCAGCTTCATTAACATTGGCCAGATCAGAAATATCGGCAAAGCTGCCCGCGACAAACTCGACATTCACGTCGCCCTCGACAAAGGTACCGGTGAAACCATAGCGATACGTTGACCCAGCGATGACCGGTGTGACGGAACCATCCAAAATCACGTCTCCCAGCCCGCTGCCACTGAGACCAAGCTCATCACCGTCGATGCTGTCCGGGTCAATGCCCTCACCAATGTCAGAGAAGGTGACTTCCAGATATCCCTGCAGATTGAGCAGGCGGAGGTCGGCAATTTCGTCATTGGCGGGGTCGAGTAGATCAGCGGTCGGAGGTGTCAGGTCTCCGTCCCCTCCAAGTCCCGGGATATTACCTGCGACGGAATACTGACCAATGCTGCCGTAATCGCTGAATCCCGTTTCATCGGGGCTGCCACTATTGGTTCCCTCTACATGAAAGGTGTAGTTGCCTGATTCAAGCTCGGTGGTGATAGAAGCTCCATAAGAGTCTCCGGGGTCATCCTCGATGACTAATTCTCCCAGTTCGTCATAGACCTGAAGGCGGATGTTCATGTTAGTGACAAAGCCCTGATTGTCGATATCAACGCCTTCCGGCACTGCATTCAGTGTGATCGTGCCACCACTGGTCGTGAAAGTGAACACATCCACATCCTCAGGTGTCTCGATGATACCTTCAATGTCGACAGTTTCATCAAAAGTGCCTAAGGCGAAATCAAATCCTTCGGCATCGGTATCACCATACGCATCGTCCCTGAATTCAGCAGATAGATCGTTGATGATTTGAAGATCATCTTGATTGGTATTAGTAGCACCCTCGTAAGCTCCATCACTCCAGGATACCACATTGAGACCAAACGGGGCCCCCATGATTGGGCCCCAGGTGCCATTACCTCGATGGTATTCTGTCTGCTGGGGTTGACCCAGCAAGCCGTCGTGCTCGAGGCCGAAGGTGTGACCTACCTCGTGGGAGACGGTTTGAGCACAGCTGCTGGGAGAGAGGTTGAACGTCCAACAGGGATCATCGTTGCCGTCGTAAAATGAGTCCAAGAAGGCAACTCCGCCTGATCCGGGAAAGGCAACGGTGGTAGGGGTAACGATGGACATCATTCTTTTACCAATCGCTGCAGTATCAAATACTGCACGGTCGGTGGTCACATTGATCTTAAAGGGTCTCATGTCCTCGGCCACTTCCTCCCAGACTTCTCGTATGCGAGCTTCGTCAAATCCTGCTGGTTCTGCGTCGATGGTTTCCGGACGACCTTCCAGCGTGTTCCAGCGCGTTCCAGACACTTGCTCACCGTCAAAGTCAATGTAAACAACGGCCGCAGCACCGGGTAAACTCTCAAGCAATGGGATATTACCTGCTGGTCCAGCTGGCTCAAAGGGGTCGTCACTGGTAGGCATTCCAACACTCTCATCGGTATCACCGCTCGAGCATATGAATTGCTGCTGGGCGATCTGTTGGATAATTAACGCACCTTCATTACCGCTGTATTCATAAACAATGTTTTTATCTCCCTCTTTGAGGAGGATATTACCCAAAATAATACCATCGGCCTTCTTAAGCCAGTGCACCCAGCCTCTGCGACCGGTGAGCTCCATCGAGACTGACTTACGATTATCGGGGGAAGTTTTGGTGAAACGAACTCGCGCATCGAGCACCAGATTGTCGCCAAAGTCGAGTTTGAGCCTGTCACCTGCTTTCGAATCCGAAATGGACCTGTTGCCCTCAATCAATGCGTGATTCAGGGTCAACACCGGATAGCGTTTTGTGGACTTGTTTGAGTTGGCATCACGACATGATAGGTTGCCATGAGAGCAGCCTTCACCATGGATACAGACGGTTTCCGCGCTTTTGGATGGGTCTGCTTCAATTTGCTTATTGGGGGCTGACTCAGGGAGTATCAGCAAGGCCAATGCGGTGATGGCCAGAAAGCAAAACAAGGGGAATATTAATTGTCGCATAAGCATTAATTCTGAATATTTTTTGTTATAGAGTCAATTTTATACATATACATAATGCTTTCTAAACATTAATAATCAATGACTCATATCTATAAAGTTAGACTAGTACTAGTTGTGTAATGTGGTTACACTGAATAACTAGCAAGCGAACCATGTAAACTCATGGTGGGTCTCACATTCACGTATGAACCCGCGAGAGCAGGCTTGTGACCCCAAACTAAATCAAGCCCACTACCGACGGCACCGTCGAAACCCAAGGCCGAGTATGCCTGCAGCAAGTAGTGAAACACTGGATGGCTCTGGAACGCTTGCTAGCACAAGCGTTGTGTTGTAGCCAAGATCTTCAAAGGATCCTAAAGTGGTATCACTGATGTAGCTGCTTGGATTAAGCCATCCGGACATCAGCATCAGACTCATGTCTTGCCCGTCACTGACACGGGTGATCCCTGTTGCAAATCCTCCATCACCCTCATTCCAGTGACCGTTTGCGGTTCCGGCACCACCGCCGAGCTCAACCGGCACAAAAGTAGCTGATTCCTGACCGACAAACTCTTGTTGGTAGGCTGCTAAGCCAGTGGCTCCGGTGTATTGGCCGCTTCCGTCAACATAGAGTTCTTGAAACCCTGGTATCCCTGCACCGGAGGAGCTCCACAGTGTTCCAATGCCAATGACGTGTGCCATTTCGTGTAATATAACAGCCTCCCACGTGCCGGCAGTCTCGAGGGCTGCGACATCGGCAGAATCAAAGTTCATTGCGCCTGTGGTTGCGTATAGGTAAGATCCTCCGAAGGAGTTTCCAGTCGAAGGACCAGCAGAGCCTAAAGTGCCGCCCGCGCCGTCAATAATGGGATTGTTGGCACTGATCGTTAGGGTGGTGCCAGTAGTAACGCCAGTCGTTTTATAACTAGTAATCAGACTCTCCCACGTCGCCTCCGCGTTGGTGAAGGCTGCCTGCTGGCTGGTAGTGAATGTGCTCGAACCAAAATCAATGACAATGTCAAACATCGTAACAGCATGTGATGCGGTGGTGAGTGCTAGAGCAAGTGTTAGTGATGAAAGTTGTTTTTTCATGTGTGTGGTATGGGTTGTGGAGAGACAGGGCCTGTTAGCAGTCACCAGTATTTCGAAAAATTGCTGATAAGCATGTAACACTCTCTTATTACTACAGTTGACGCGGCATGAGCAAGGTGTAAATACTTAGTATTAATTGATAATCAATTGATTATCTCGCTCAAGGCGTGCTCTATTTCACGGTGTTTCTCATCTTCCAGAACTTTTGATCCATCAGGCCATGTCACATAGATGGTATCCATGGCTGCTCCTTTTTCGGTGCAGATGCGGGCATGAACAGTGGCGAGGCCAAGGCGGTCTGTGGTGAGGAATAGGTCGTGCAGCAAACCTATGCGGTCCAGAGCTTGGATGCTGATTGCCGTGCAGCTTGAGCTGATGTCGTTGGAAATGTGAACTCTGGTAGGGAAAGGTATTCCGCCTTCGTTTGAGTCCGTCCGCAGCAGATTGGTTTTTGCCTTCAAGTATTTTTGAGGTTCGTAACTGGCAAGGGGGTCGAGGTCATCATTAATGGCACGAAAGGTAGCTAGAACCCTCTTGCGGTCACGCTCTGAGGTGACTGGCTCTCGATCCACAGTGCAGACTTGGAAGAGATCGCAGACGACACCGTCGTCGCGAGTGTAGACGTCGGCGCTGATGATGTTGATTTCATGGGCTGCGAGCGCGCAGCATACTTTTTCTAGAAATAATGGTCGATTCCATGCAGTCACCACAAGTTCGGTTAGCGAGCGGTCGTCTCGGTCAATCCAGCTCATATCGCACTCAAAGGCCCCCTCTTCAGCTGCCTTTTCGCGCTTGAGGAAGGTTTGCACTGATTTGATGTGAATTGAGATGTTTTGTGGTTCACGGAACCTGAAGTAGGGCGCTGGCATACGCTGGAAGTGAAGTTCCATTTGCTCGTGGTAGGATGCGGCGAGCATTTTTCGGCAGCGTTGTAGAAGCTTCTCTTTGTTCTTAAGTAGTGTGGACTTGAAGGTCTCCTTGCCCTTTTCGAGCCAGAGGAGCGTTGCGTTGTAAAGTTGGAGCATGAGGGTTTCCTTCCATGGTGACCATGCCTCTTCATTGGTGCCATTAGAATCTGCCCAGGTGAAGAGGAGCAGAGCATCGAGATTGCGCTTGTCTTTGATGATCGTGGCGAATTCCTCAATGACGGAAATGTCGCTCAAGTCGCGGCTGGTAGCAAAACGCCAGAATGTGAGGTGGTTATCCACCAAGAACATAAGCATCGCCCGGCGTCCGCTACGAATCTGCAGTCGGCGACAGACTTTGTCCGCCAGCATGGTGGAGCCGTCGATATGCTCGCGGACGTTCTCTGCCCGACCTGAATCATGGAGAATCAGAGCAAGATACAGGGCGTAAGGGTCTCGGATGTTATGGAGTAGTTGTCGGTAGAGTTTACGGCCTGGATCCTGCTCATTAGGCTCGTCAGTAAGGCTGTCGAGCATGTCGATGCATCGCAGAGTGTGTTCATCAGCGGTGTAGCGATGAAAGAACTCGTGTTGAACGAGGCAGTCCATGGCGCCAAATTCCGGCAGATACTTATCCAATACCTTAGTGCGGTGCATGAGCCTCAGTATGCGCGCAACTTCTCCCTTGCGCTCGAGAATGGCCCTAAAGGTCTCTCGGTTTTTTACATTGTAGCGGAAGGACCGATCGATTTCTTTTTCTGCTATGTGAAGGTATTTTCGGGCTTGTGGGCTGAGCTCTAGGTTGCGGAGCTGGCAGTGTTGGAAGAGCCTCATGACTCTATTTGGGTCTTCCTCGAGAACATTTTTGTTTTGCAAAAAGATGCGGCCGTTGCGCGAGATGAAGCCGTCGAACTTTGCGGTTTCTTGCTTTTTGCGGTTGAAGGGTAGTATGCCTAGTAATCCGGGGTTAGGCTGGTCTTGAGTCTCAATTTCAAAGTACTCCATCAATGATGTGCTGTGAGTGTAAATGGCACGCGTATGACGATAGTAGTCGCGCATGAATGCTTCACAGCGTCGGAGAATCGTTTTTTGCGGGTAGTTAAAATTGGTCGCGACAACACCTTGAAGCCGGAGCGTGAGTATGTCTGTACTACGTCCGCTCTCGTAATGAAGCTCATTGCGCACGCGGTGTAGGAAGTCGTATCCTTCCTTGAGTTGCCGGCAGGTACTTTTAGTGATGATTTTAGCCTCAACGAGTTCTTCGAGATTGGTGAAGCCTCTTTTTACACGAGCTACCCAAAGGACATTCTGATAGTCACGTAGCCCGCCACAGCTTTCTTTGACATGAGGTTCTTGAAGGAAAACGGTGTGGGAGTATTTATTGTGGCGCTGACGTATATCGTTGCGCCTGAGGTCAAAAAACGCTTCTTGCCCTTTGTTAACGCATTCTTTGACAAATCGTTTGGTGAAGTCGGCGAAGAGGCGTTGGTCGCCAATAATGAGTCGCGCATCCATCAGTGCGGTTTTACTAATTTGGTCTTTGCGAGCTTCGCTAATACATTCGGAAATTGAGCGACAGGCATGGCCTACCTTGAAGCCTGCATCCCAGAGAATATAAAGGATCTCCTCGATCGTGGTTGAGACACTTTTTGCTATCTTGTTTGAGGCTCGCGGTAGCAAAAAAAGGAGATCCAAGTCGGACCCTGGATTGAGGTGGCATCGACCATAGCCACCTTGTGCCACAAGAGCAACTTTGGGAGTGTCTCCATCATAACGCTGAATAGCGGCTTGAAACATGACATTCAGAACGGCGTCGAGAAGATTTGCGCGTGCGGTTGCAATTTCTATCCCTCCTGCACCGTTGCGATGGCGCTTGAGGATATTTTTCTCCTCGGCTTTGATGAAGTTCATCACCAGAGCCGCGCTCTCGCTTCTTGTGAGTTGGCCTTTGGCTATGGCCTTAAGCTCACGTTTGGCAGATTTCTGAAGTTCTTGAGTGGGTTTTGTGTCTGGCACGTGTTGGTTGTCTGGCTGGTTTCTGATACGAAAGAAGATGTATCAGTAGCAGGAAACGTGCAATTTTTTCTTAAAGTTATTATATCTGCTGTTAAGCAAACACCTGACCGATCAGCAGGGTATCGAAGCTCAAGCAAGGATGTCCTTAATGACGTGGGCTGGTATGGTGACACCGGGTAGCGTCTGGTCGAGCCCCTGGAAGGGAAAGGTCAGCTTGTTGTGTTTCATACCCATGAGATGGAGGATGGTGGACTGGAGGTCCTGAGTGGAGACGGGGTTCTCTGTGGCACGGTATCCGATAGGGTCTGTGGCTCCGTAGCTGTGGCCGCGCTTGACGCCTGCGCCGGCTAGCCAGATAGTGTAGCCTGCAGGATTATGATCTCTGCCTACTTCTTTTTGGGTTATTTTGCCGCTGCGGTTTTCCTTCATGGGGGTTCTGCCGAATTCTGATCCCCAGACGACGAGGGTGTCTTCTAGGAGGCCGCGCTGCTTGAGGTCTGTGAGGAGGGCGTAGATGGGCTTGTCGATTTCTTTGCATTTATTGACGAATTTTTTATCGATGTCGTTGTTCTTGCCTCCGTGGGTGTCCCATCCCCAGTGGAATAGCTGGATGTAGCGGACTCCGCGCTCTGCTAGGCGGCGTGCGAGTAGGCAGTTGTTGGCGAAGGATTCCTTGCCAGGTTTAGCTCCGTAGAGTTCTTTGATGTGTTCTGGTTCAGTCTTGATGTCGAATGCTGCGTTGGCATGGATCTGCAT
>CBFHPA010000006.1:0-72856 GCA_965657565.1 Oceaniferula sp. | reverse complement strand
AGCAAATTTCAATTTAAATCAATTCAGAACAATGGCCAGAGTATGTAGTATCAGAGGTTCCCGCGTCCGCGTCGGTGGAAGAGTTCACCGTTCCGGTCTTGCCAAGAAAAAGGGAGGAATCGGTCGTCACGTGACTAAAGTAGTTAAGCGCAGTGTGTCACCGAACCTGCATACTAAGCGTATATATGTTCCTGAGCTTGATCGCCACGTCAAAGTGAAGCTCAGTGCCAAGGCGATTAAGACCATCAACAAAAATGGTGCTTACGCTACGCTCAAAAAAGCAGGCTTGATTTAATAAAGAACCTTCGTAATCATTCATCAAACGGCGACCCTTCGGTCGCCGTTTTTGTTTGAGTGATCAGGGGCTTGCTAAGCTCACGGCAGAAAAGCCAAGTGCCTTTTTATAATGATGGACTCAGGTAATTGGCCAGCGTCTCAATCGACGTTTTGTCATGGCTGCTACTCATGGTGATTCTCAAACGTGCTGTATTGCGTGCAACGGTGGGGTATCGAATAGCGGGAACCTGAAAGCCATGGTCTCTCAACTCGGTAGAGAGCTTCAGCGTCTTTTCCGAGTCACCAATAATCCATGGAATGATGGCCGATGAACATGACCCTTTCATTCCAGACGCTGTTGTAAAAGTTGTAATATTACTCCACAGGCGCTTGCGTAGTTTATTACCCTCTTCACTCTGGATAACCTCCAGTGCCTTAACAGCGGCAGCTGCTTGAGCTGGTGGGGGAGCAGTAGAATAGATGAATGAGCGTGCCCGGTTAATCATAAGCTCAGCCCACACGCGCGATGTTGCAAGGTAACCTCCCGCAACTCCAGCAGCTTTGCCCAGCGTGCCCATTTGGAAATCAATCTGATCTTGAATACCAAGTTCTTCTGCGAGTCCCATTCCTGTTGGGCCTATGACCCCAAGAGCATGAGCCTCGTCTACCATCAATAAGCAGTTGTATTGCTTACAGAGCTCGCTGATTTTCTTGAGAGGTGCGATATCACCATCCATGCTAAATACAGATTCTGTAATGACTAGAATGCGGCTGTCTTGGTCTGCTTTTGTCGTCGCTGATATCAGCAGTGATTCCAATTTGTCTAAGTTGTTGTGCGGATAAATACGCATCGTAGCTCCACTCATGCGGGCACCATCGATCAGACTGGCATGGCATAGCTTATCTAATATCACTATGTCGCCTTTGCCTAGGAGTGAGGTAATAACGCCGATGGATGTGGAGTAGCCGGAGGTGAAGCTCAAAGCGGCCTCGGTTCCTTTGGCGCATGCAATCGCATTTTCTAGTTTTCGATGCGGCTCCATCGTGCCGCATATGAGGCGTGAGCCGGTAGATCCAGCACCGTAATGATCAATGGCGTCTTGATACGCTTGTTTGATCTCCGAGTGCAGAGCAAGTCCGAGATAGTCGTTGGAGGAGAAATTTGTTATTGAGCTATCAAGCTCGGGAATGCGCCGCAAAAGCGACTTACTCTCAAGATCGGCAAGTTCATCCTCAGGGAGTCGCATATTAAGTAAGTTAGTGATGGCTGGCGTAACAAAGCCGAGAAATTAATCAGCTACAGGTCGCTCTAGCGCCCATCGGAGTAGTTTTTCCGAGTCAGACCACACGTTTTTAGTGCTAGCTCCTAAAATTACAACGATTGCGCTACGCCCATTGAGGCTGCCGCTAGATACGAGGCAGCGACCCGATGCTCGTGTTGTTCCAGTTTTCATGCCATTGCAGTAATTTACGGTTTTGAGCACCTTGTTGGTATTTTCTAGTTTTTTGGATCTGCCGTTAGCGAAGCGAAAAGTGTATGTTTTGGTGTCCATGATTCCTCGCAGGGTGGAGCTTTGAAACGCCGCACGACCACAAATGGCCATATCACGCGCAGTCGAATACTGGCCACTGGCTGTGAGCCCGTGTGGATTAAGGAAGTGCGAGTCTTGCATGCCAAGACTGCGAGCTTTCTGGTTCATTACCTTTGAAAAATTCGCTTCACTACCTGCAACGCTTCTAGCTAAGGCACGTGCCACATCGTTGCCGCTTTTAACGAGTAGAGCTCCTAGGAGAGTGCGTCGTGAATAGACTTCACCGGGAAGGATCCCTAACTTCGTAGGAACAACCCAAGTGTCACTTTTATGAACGCTAAATCGATGGCTGAGGCTACCATGGTCCATAACGCAGAGTGCCGTCATTAGTTTTTGAGTGCTTGCTACCGCACATCGTTCACGAGAATTTTTTTCATAGAGAACTCGACCACTCGCATAATCTACCACGATGGCTCGTGGAGCACCTATCTGTGGAGCTGGTAGGCTTGGAGTAGTTGCTAAACTCGATGATGGAGTAGCAACTGGCACTGGTGAATGCGTTGTCAGTTGTGAACTCTGAAAACTGTGAGGGCCTTGGACACATGATGAGAGGCCTATGAGAGAGAGCAATTGAAGGAGTGATGAATAACGCATGGTCAAAAAAAGCTCTCCTCAAACTCCATCATTAGTAGATGAAGTCAAGCGGGAAGAGTAAATTACGCGTTGCTCAGAATGCTGTTACGATATTTTCAATCATGATTTGTCCAGCTTAAGCCCAACTGGTGCCCGCTCCAAAGAATCAATTTTAAAAAATTCGACCGCGTCGGGCGGGAAATCAAACATGCCGGCCACAAAGTTACTAGGAAAGGATTGGCTCTTGTTCCTATAGTCACGAACGTTTCCATTGTAAAAACGTCGCGCAGATTGTAGCCGGTCTTCTGTGTGTGTGAGTTCTCTTTGCAGCTCGAGAAAAGACTGGTCAGCTTTCAGGTCGGGGTAAGCTTCGGATAGAGCAAAAAGGCTTCTCATGCCAGAGATGAGCTCTTGCTCTGTGGCTGCTTGCTTGGCAGGGGAACCCTCGTTGGCGAACACACTAATGACGACGGGGAGAAAATATGGAACGGATGATGATTAAAAAAATGAAGATAAGCCCGACTGGTATGAGAAGAAGCACCCCAAGAATGATGATAGGAACAATGATGAATTTACCCCAGCTCTTGCTTTTTATCAGCACTAACCATTGGGTTAGCCTGAGTGTGATACGGGCTTTCCATGGTAGTGCCTTATGAAAGTCTCCAAATGGGTTATGACCACCTGCCCCGGCCTGATCAGCCGCTCCTCTAGAAGAACCGCCAGCCGTTGAGCCAGCCCCATCTTGTTGACGCCGTGATTCGTCACCCGCAGGTTTTTCCGGGGTGATGATTTCATCAATTTCAATGGTCTTGCTTTTGGGCATCTTAATGAAGAGCCTGCTATGCTTGGTGCAGCGTTTTATCTGAGTCAGCTTCAATAATCGCGAAGCGCTCGCGATGAAGTGCTGGGTCTGTGCGGAAGGTGAGGCGTCCGCTATGTGATCGCTCTAGCTCCACAAATAGATTGGAATCTTCATTTTTAAAGCGGTTCAGCACCTCCGTATTGACGACAATCACGAGGTCACCAAGCTGGCCTTCGCCACGCTGGATAACAGTATTGAGAGCACGCTGCACCTCCACGCTCATCGTCATAGGAGTCTTTACTCTGCCGCGACCCTCGCAATATGGGCATGGCTCAAGCAGGCTGTCACGTAGTGACTCATTGAGGCGTTGGCGGGTCATTTCCATCAGTCCAATTGAGGAAATTTGCAACACTTGGGTTTTTGCGTTATCTCGCTTCAGGCGCTCCTTCATAGCGCGATACACCGCTTGTTGATCACGCCGGTGACGCATATCGATGAAGTCGACGACGACAAGTCCTCCAATATTGCGAAGCCTGAGCTGTCTGGCTACTTCCTCAGCAGCTTCAACATTGGTTTCCAATAACATTTTATCGACATCTTTTGAGCCTCTGTTGCGACCCGTGTTGACGTCGACGGTAATCATTGCCTCAGTCTCATCAATGACCAAGTAGCCCCCGCATTTTAGCCATACTTGCCTCGAGAAGGCCTCATCGATTTGTTTTTGAATACCGATCTTTTCAAAAATTGATTGTCGTGATGGCAGATACTGAATGCGGCGTTTTGCTCTCCGAGAAATACGCCCTGCGATATCACGCATTTCATTGGTTGTTTGTTCATTGTCGCAGATCACCTGGCCAACATTGTCTGTGAGAAAGCTACGCACGCTACGTTCGATGAGGTCAGGTTCGCGGTAAACGCAAACTGGAGCCGGCGTGCTATCACGCTTGTCTTCGACGGAATACCATTGTTCAAGAAGCATGGCTAAGTCTCTGACAAAATGACGTGCGCGTTGACCGGTGGCAACAGTTCGCATGATGATGCCCATGCCTTCAGGGACTTGTAGCTTTTGCATGATCCTGCGGAGACGCTGGCGTTCCTTAGGGTCGTCTACTTTACGCGAAATACCAAATTGATCGGAATAGGGGGTTAGAACGAGGTAACGCCCAGCAAGCGATATGTTAGTTGTGACACGGGGCCCCTTGTTTCCAATAGGTCCCTTGGAGACCTGAATCATGATCTCTGATCCTTGAGGGTAGATACTAGGAATATCTTTAGAATTGATACGCTTTTGTTTCTTTCTTTTTTTACCCTCTCGCTGGATTTCTTCTAAGCCACTGTCCAGAGCCGCGGGTATTGCGTCCCAAAAATGCAAGAATGCATTTTTATCGAGCCCGATATCGACAAACATCGCTTTGAGCCCTGGTTCAATGTTTTTGACGGTACCTTTAAATATGCCGCCAACAATATTAAGGTCACCCTCACGCTCGAGATTGTATTCCTCAAGGGAGCCGTCTTCGATAAGCGCAACACGGCGCTCAAGCTTTTCCGAATTGATAATAAGAGATGCGCCATCAGTTGCTGATGCTGCTCCTATTCCTAAAGCATTTTTGATTCGTTTCATCATAATGATTTTTTATTAGTGTTTAATGAGTGTTTAGAGATTTTCTGTTGGTGATTTGTGAATTATTTATTCTTCAATGACAATAGCCTTGGGCGCGACCGAGCCTTCTGCGTCAGCAATTTGTCTGATGGATGGTTTCACGATACGTGGACTTTCTGGAACAGTGTAGGCTCTGGCGACTGGAATATCTGATATTTCGTCGCCAGTTTCGCCGCTATCATCGTAAGCGATAGACAGCAGGCCACCTTCATCCGGAAGTTCAATTTTTTCTCGTATCAGGAAATCTCCTGAATGTTCTTTCATTTTAGTGAGCGGAAGTTCAAGCCCCTCGTTCTTTTCGAAAAGGCCTCGCATAATGAGGTGAACAAGTGGACCGGCAACCGCCCCACCACTACTACCACGTTTAACTGCTACAACCACAACATATTTAGGCTGATCATATGGAGCGAAGGCGACTGTCCACGCATCATGTGACTTGATGCCCTTATCTACCGTCTGAGCGGTGCCAGTTTTGGCACACACATCCCTGCCTTTCACAGCCGCGCTTCGTGCTGTGCCGCCGAGTTCATTGGCTGCAGACCACATTCCTTTTCGAATGCGCGCCAAATCTCTCTGCTTAACTTCCTGCTCCGCTAGGTTTGTTTTTAAAATTGGGCGATTGTGTAACAGTGTGCCTTGATGAGGGTGAACGACGCGTTTAACAATACGTGGTTGATAATACCGACCATCATTAGCAATCGCAGAGACCAAGGCTGCTAGTTGTAGTGGTGATGCTGCGCTATCCGATTGGCCAATGGACATCATTCCAGTAATAGAGGGAGTCACCTTAGCTCCCGGACGCAGTTGTTGTCGCCAGTATTTGTTGCCAGGAATGAAGCCTGATGACTCTGAGGGAAGCTCAACTCCTGTTTTTGAGCCAAGTCCTAATAGTTGAAACGTATCTAGCATTTTGGCGCTACCAATTTTATTGGCAATGCGCATGAAATAGCAATTACACGATCTCTGTATGGATTCTTCCAATTCAAGTTGGCCGTGGCCCATTCGCTTCCAGCAATGAATCTTGATATCTCCATAGGGGACATAGCCAGGGCAATATTCTGAATCATTGGCGTGCCCATGGATCGATGCTGCAATCGCGGCTGGTAATTTAAAAGTAGACCCCGGTGTGAAGTTATTTATAGCTTTGTTGACCAGTGGGTTGGCTTGATTGGTGTTATAATTTTTCCAAGCACCAGCATCAATGCTGGGCACAAAGTAGCTTGGGGTAAAGTCGGGCACTGACGCCATGGCAAGGATCTCGCCATTGTTAGGATCCATGACTATTGCGGCTGCTCTACCTGCGCGCCTGAGAGTATTTTCCACCAAGCATTGTATTTCAGCGTCAATGGTTAGCTCTACACGCGAGCCTACATCTGGCTTTATGTAGTCAACCATTTGCAAAACCTTACCTTTGTCATTCTTAAGCAGTGTCTTGATACCTTCTTCGCCCGTGAGGTAGCCGTTCATAGTGGCTTCGATGCCTGCGATGCCTTTACTCTCACCGGTGTAGTGTTTAAATCTGAGCTTATCCTCTGAAGAAATTTCTCCCTTTTCCCATTGCTTTACGTAACCAAGAATGTGTGAGGCCAAGGATCCATATAGATATTGACGGCGCGGGCTTACTCTCACGCTCACACCAGGCAGTTCGAGGTTGTGTTCGGCGAAATTGGCAAATTGATCGTAGGTAAGGTCATCACGAAACGTGAAAGGGACCAAGCCGCCGTGGGTAATATAGTGCGTGTCTAGTGCGCTAGCTCGGTATTTTTTATCAAGTTGGTGAACTGCCAGTTTGGGGCGAACCCATTCATTGACAATTTTATGAGTTTTGATCTGTCTGAAATTTCTGACCAGCGGATCATCTTTACCACGGGTTTGAAGCAGGTAGCGCTTGTAGTCGTTGCGGATTTCTTCGAGGTTAAATATAACCTGATAGTTGCGCTGGTTTTGAACCAGGACTTCACCGTTTCGATCAGTGATATCACCTCGTATTCCGGGTTCGCGGATTGTTACTTCGTAGTTAGATGGGACTTGTTTGAGGAAGCGAGGACGTTCTTTGATCTGGTATTGGTAGAGTCGAGACACCAAAGCTCCGAACCCAATCAAAATGAGGGCAGTGAGAATATAGAGTCGAAAACTGTAGCGTGGTTCTACCATAATAAGTGATTGCCAAATTACTCGATATAGCGGTGTGACGGGCGAAGTCCCTCATAGCGTATGTTGTAATGATAGCTATCGGCTAATTGAGAGATGATCCAGAAGGCTAGAGGTGAAAAAAACATCGTAAGAGCACTCGAAAGATAAATCCGATACAGAACGCTGGGGGGGAAGGTGAAATCTCCGCGCACAAAGTTAAGCAAGAGGTATTCGGCAAAAAGATATGAGAAAACTCCAACACCAGCTAAAATAGCCGATGTGTGCCACTTTGCCTTGCGGAATAGTGGCTGGATGAACTGCATGAATAATCCCATCATCGCGTAAAGAATAATACTATACCCAAACCGTAGTGATTCAACGGGGTCCACATAAATAGATGGATCTCCCCCTTGGGCACCCAAGGTATGCTGTGCATCCCATAAGAATCCACAGATGAAGGCAAGTAAGAGCATAGAGGCAAAATCTACACAGACGCAACAGCACAAAAAAATGAGCGGCAGAATCAGGACTCGAGCACCGAAAAGAGCTCCTATTGCAGGAGAGAACTGTTGAGCCATACATGCCGCAAGAACCAGTAGTATGATGCTAAGATGATACTTGCTCATTAATTGGTCGAGTTTGCGGTTGCTGCTCCAATCTCCTCAAGGGAGGCTAGAGGCTTTGGGATTTTTACGAACACTGTTTTCAGTGCGTTAAAATCCACCGCTGGCTCAACGAGTGCTTCTCCGAACAATGGTCCTGGCTCGAACGTCTTAATTGTTCCTAGAAGAATGTCCGCTGGAAAGAGCCCGCCTCGGCCGGTTGTGAAAACCAGCATGCCAGGTGTAATGTCGGCATCTTTGCTTAAGAAGCGCAGCAGTAGGTGAGGGGAGCCTTCCGCGGTGTCTCGGAGGCCGCTGATGATTCCTGCTTCGGGGGTGCCGTCAACTTTTGCCGATACTTGGCATTTTTCGTCGGTAAGCAGAATAACGGTGGATGTGTCTTTTGATGGGGCGTCGATTTTGCCAACGAGACCCTCGGGAGAGAGCACAGGAAGTTGGACACCAACGCCATGTATGTCACCACGATCGATGGTAACGGTGTGCCACCATGTCGATGGTTGGCGGCGAATAATTTTGGCTGCAAGAACGTGAAATGGCACGTTCTCTTGAAATTTTAGTGCACGTTTGAGGCGGTTGTTCTCGGCCTCTAATTTGCGCAAGTGGGCGACTTCCATTCTCCGCTGGTCGAGTTCTTTCTTGGCCAGCTTGTATTTCATTTCCCATTTTTTAGAGTGTTCAACCTCCTGAATGAAATCAGAAGCTGTTGTCTCAATGCCTGCCCCGCTCTTAAGAAATGGGCTGATAGCAGTGTAGTATGCACTCTGTATATTACGAACCGTACGCTCGCTGCGCGTGAGAGCCCACAAGGCACCCGCGATAAAGAGTAGCAGTGCTATCAGGTTTTGAGGCTTCATGATCTCCGGTCATCTGGCAGCCACGTGGCTGCCATGGAACTCAATTGGCTAGCGTGATTCGGAGCTGGTTACACGGCGTAAAAAGGAAAGTTCGGGAAGAACCTTTCCTGTGCCTTCTGCAACAGCGCTCAGAGGATCTTCTGCAACGTGAACAGGTAATCCTGTTTCCTCACGCAGCAGTTTGTCAAGACCACGTAACAATGCGCCTCCTCCAGCAAGAACGATACCACGATCGACGAGGTCGGCGGCAAGTTCAGGTGGGCAGCGCTCCAGCGCTGTGCGAACTGCGTCAACTATCGTGTTGAGAGGATCTGCCATAGCATCACGAATTTCCTGAGAGGTAATAGTGATTGTCTTGGGTAAGCCAGCTACGAGGTCACGCCCTTTGACATCCATGGTTGTCTCTTTCGCAAGCGGAGACGCAGATCCCAGGCGAATCTTAATCTCCTCAGCGGTGCGTTCTCCAATCATTAAATTATAAGCTCGCTTCATGTATTGGATGATGGACTCATCTAATTCATCACCGGCTGTTCTGACACTGCGACTGTAGACGATTCCAGACAGTGAAATGAGTGCGACTTCAGTGGTGCCTCCGCCAATGTCAACGACTAGGTTTCCGGCAGCATCCTGCACTGGTAAACCAACACCGATTGCAGCAGCCATGGGCTCTTCGATCAAATAAACTTCGCGGGCTCCTGCCTGCTCAGCGGATTCGCGAACGGCTCGGCGCTCGACCTCTGTAATGCCTGAAGGCACAGCAATAACTACTCGGGGATTTGAGCGGCGTCGGTTGTTGTTCACTTTGCGGATGAAGTGGCGAAGCATGGCTTCGGTGACTTCAAAATCAGCGATCACACCATCCTTGAGTGGTCGAATAGCAACAATGTTGCCTGGGGTGCGACCGAGCATACGTTTGGCGTCATCGCCTACTGCGAGAACTTCGTTGGTTGCCTGATTGATAGCAACCACTGAAGGTTCACGTAAGACAATGCCGTGATCCTTGACGTTGACGAGTGTGTTGGCGGTACCAAGGTCGATGCCGATGTCGTTTGATCTAATGGAGAAAAATTTTGCGAACATAAGAAATGTGTTTCTAGTAAATTATGTGTAAAGTGTTAATTGTAAGTGAGTTGATCGTTGGAGGGTGGCCTGATTTGTTGACAAATACGAATGAGTGCGGCTAGCGATTATAGATTCACTTTTCAAATCTCATTGAGTCGTTATGCCCCCAGACCCTACTCCTGCGTGACTATTCATTCATAGCCCTTCTAGGTCAAGTGGTAAGCACCCGAAATCGTTGAAAAACAGGGCTTTGTTGTCACTTGCCTATTTTTACCTCCTTGAAGTCACTATCTATCTCTATGAGGTGCTTTTTTACGATAATTTCAAGCGTTCATCGCTTTCGAGTGCATCACTCATGGCTGACCACCCCTCGGGTGTCTGCAAGTTGAATGTTCGGAGATAGAGTGTTACCAGCGCGGGGTCGTTATTTTCCAATAAGCTGTCGATCGCTTTTTTGAGAGTATCCTCCTCTAGCTTTTCTGGGAGATCTCCTTCGACCTGCCCCTTTCCATTGTGAGGAATGCCGAGCGCATCGCAGAAAGTCACCAATAAGGCCTCCTGACCTTGCATAAAGTAGACCTGCAATAAGTGCTCTGCGATCATGTCACTCGTTTTGAGTTGTAGGTTTTTGTGAACCCAAGCTATTTGCTCAGTAACTGGTTTTTTCTGAAGATAGGGCAGGCGTAGTTTCCTGTTTGAGGCCAGGCCACCTAGTGCAGTGTTATAGAGGTTGCGGTCTGTATCTCGCATCCACATGAGCATGTCGGCGACGATGGATGGTTTGACGGCTTGGAAAAGTTCGTATGCTTGCATAATGAGAGAGGTTGGATGTTGTTGGATTAGGTAAATTTGATGGATTGTTTCTTGCTAAGACGAAGAATGTCCCCTGCGGCTGGTGAGACAGCTGCCATGGGGTCGTTCAGTTTTGTGCCGTTTAGCTGAACCGCACCAGTCGTGATGAATTGCTTGCGCAGTTCACCATTGGACTTCGTCATGTCAAAAGCTTCTTTGAATGCATAGCTGACAAGGGTAATTACGTTAAGATTGGTGGGTAAGCCAGATAGTGCAAGCTCTGTGGCCCCTGATGCGGTATCTCGCTTGGAAAAGCGATCTTCCCAAGTTTGGCGAGCATCGGTGGCAGCTACTTCACTGTGGTAGCGGGCCGTAATACTAGCTGCGAGTTGTTTCTTGGCCTCCATTGGATGCAGGGCGGCGTCACGATCGCTGCCCAGTAGCAGCATGTAGTAGCGATCCATAAGCTCATCTGAGATACTCATGATTTTGCCGAACATTTCGTTCGCTTCATCACTCACGCCGACGTAGTTATGGGCAGATTTCGACATTTTTTTCACCCCATCGAGACCTTCAAGGAGCGGCATGAGAACGACAACTTGCTGAGCAAGTCCCTCTTCTTTTTGAAAATCGCGACCGACAAGTATGTTGAAAAGTTGGTCCGTACCACCAATCTCTACATCGGCCTTGAGCTCGACCGAGTCCCATCCCTGCATGATCGGGTATTGAACCTCATGCAGGCGAACCTCTTGCCCCTTGTCGATGCGTGATTTGAAATCTTCTCGCTGCAACATTTGCTGCATAGTAACACGGCTATTGAGCTTAAGAACTTGCTCATAGGTCATCGATCTAAACCACTCGCCATTGAAGACTATTTCAGTTTTATCAGGATCAAGGATTTTGAATGCTTGAGTGGTGTAAGTCTCGGCATTAGCGAGGACTTCCTCGCGTGTTAATGGTGGTCGTGCTGCTGATCGCCCGGTTGGATCACCTACAGTTGCGGTAAAGTCGCCAATGAGCAGAATAGCCTGATGCCCCAGTTCTTGAAATTGACGGAGTTTCTCAATAGCCACGGTATGTCCCAAGTGAATATCGGGTGCCGTAGGATCGACCCCAAGTTTGATGCGTAGTGGACGCCCAAGCTCAAGCTTCTCCTTCAGCTCTTTTTCGCTAATGACTTTAGCTGTTCCAGCAGTCAGTATGTTTAGGGCATGTTCGACAGTGTGAGGCATGACGCGCGGAGGTTGAAACGATTGCGGGTCTGTGTCGAGTCGTAAGATGGGGCATTATTACCATTATTTACCGCTCAAAGGGCTGATGATTGGCTGAAGATAATTCGTATTGAGCATTGTAAGATCTGTCTGGGCGAGGTTTTTTGACCAGATCATCAATTTTTGGCTTTGCAAGGTGGGTTGAATGCCTTATTCCCGCCCCGCATCACTACTTGTAGTGATTGAAGTAAGAGTAATGGTGACTGTAGCTCAGGGGTAGAGCCCCGGATTGTGATTCCGGTTGTCGCGGGTTCGAATCCCGTCAGTCACCCCACTCTTCACAAATAAACTGGGTGATTTATCGATTGATGCGGCCCTTTTGGTCAGAGTTTGCTGTCCTTTTCTACTTTGCCTCTTTGATTCGCTGCTCATCTATCCATAATAAACCATGCATCGCACTTGGTTTTAAAAAACTTGGGAGGATTCATCATGTCTAATCTAGAAGAAGTCATTGGCTACCAATTCAAAGACCCATCGCTTTTGAAGGAAGCGTTGACCCATCCGAGTAAGGCTTTTGAAACAAAAGAGGCTTGTCCGCATAACCAGCGAATGGAATTTCTTGGTGATGCTGTGATTCAATTGATCCTCACCGAGAGACTTTACATTATGTTCCCAAGCTATCCAGAGGGACAGCTTACCAAGTTGAGGGCACGGCTGGTATCGCGGAGTGCTTTGCATAAATTTGCTATCGAGATGAATCTCGGTGAATATATTATGATGGGGAGAGGTGAGGAAGCATCGGGGGGACGAGACAGAGCCTCAACGCTTGCTGATGCATTTGAGTCTGTGATGGGGGCCGTGTATCTCGACGGTGGGTTGAGCGCCGCCAAGGAAGCAGTAGAAAAAATTTGCATACATTCGATTGAGCAGGTGGCGGCATCTCCCGATGAGAGAAATCCCAAAGGTCAGTTGCAGGAAAAGTTGCAGGCAATTGCACCAGAGAGCCCTCGCTATATGGTTCTCGAAGAAGCAGGCCCAGATCACTCCAAGAGGTTTAAAATTTCGGTAGAGTGGCAGGGGCTGTTGCTAGGCAAGGGGATAGGTAAAAGTAAAAAAGATGCTGAGTCCCGGGCTGCCAAAGATGCACTCAAGAAGGAAAATTGGAGGGGGGACTCTGATCAACCTACTGATTCTCGCTTATCTTGAAAATCATCCCCTCATTAGGGTTAATACCGCGACTCTATCTGCTCCGCCTCTCAATAGAACCTTAGTGCATTCGTTCGCTGTTGATCCGGTGGTGAAGATGTCGTCGACGAGTATGATGCATTTGCCCGCAACGTGTTTTTTGCATCTTGTTTTTAGCCGAAAGGCTCCGCGCAGGTTTTCAAGCCGCTTGGATCGACTGAAGCGGGTCTGAGTGGCTGTGTTGCGAATTCGTTTCAGCGCATTGATGGATGGTAGTCCCGTTCGTTTTGCGATTTGCGCCGCTAGTTCCTCTGCTTGATTGAACTTTCTTGTTCTTAATCTGCTTGCATGAAGTGGAACGGGAACAAGAATTCCGCCCTGCAGGTATGACTCAAACCTTCGGTCATTGAGACCAATGTGCAGTAGTGACCCGAGAGTATTAGATAGATGGATTTGCCTCCTGTATTTGTAGTCATGTAATAATGCTCTGCATTGCTTGTCGCTGTGAAGTGGTGCGCGGGCGAATTCAAAATCAAGCGTCAGATTGTGGCAGTTGTGGCAGGAAAATTCTGACGTGATATCACCGTCGTAGCATGCGCCACATAGCCGGCAAAATGGAGCGTGCGTGTATTCTAGGGATTCTTTACAGGGGTCACATAAGTGGAGTCCGTGGCTCAGCTCACACTGGCAGAGCTGGCATTGCGCTGGATAAATATAGTCGAGAATTCTGCTCGCTTGATGTGATATAGCTTGGAGCATTGATTGGTTCGTTATGCGTGCGATGATGTTTGAATTGCGGCGGTTTTTTTAGATTCTAGCAGTTGAAATATGATATGTAGTAGCAGTGCGCTTATGATTAGTAAATAAAAGGGCAGTAAACCAAGCAGACCATCTGGTGCCTTCAGTAGTTTTGGTATTTCGCTATGATGAGGTCCGGGAGAAGTGATCTGGGACAAGGTTTTGTAGGGTAAAAGAAAGCCTATATGGAGACCGAAGGACAACCAGAGCGAAGCCGTCCGATAACGTGCGTAGGCAAGAATAAGACCAAAGCAAAAGAACAGCATGAATCCGAATACAAATGTTTCGAGGGTCATCAAGTTCTCAAACATAATGGTGACCATCCTAAATCCAGCATCCGCTTTATCTGGCTCGATGAGCACTTCCTTACCATTGGGTAAAAGTGAGCATATAATGGCGTATGCGAGAGAAACAAAAACCATTGCTAGTGCTGGGTGCATTGCACGTATGAAAATGCCCATCAACATACCGCGGAAAAGCCACTCGCTGACGAGCGCAATAATGATAGCTGATGCAATGGTCTTTAGTAATACGTTGAAATTACTAGCTTGATGAAATGAGAGCCAGCCGTTTGCTTGAATGAGTAGAATAGAAATAACAAAAAGACTACTCGCTATCACGAGGCCAATGAACAAGTGAAGAGTGGCATTGGGGTTGCGACTTAATGGCTGCCCTTTGCGATAGCTGATAGATGTTTGAGTTAACTTAATACGCCAAGGTTTTGATGCGGGTCGGTATTTGCTGTTCGTCAGGTTGCACCACATGATGAATGGCCCCGCTATGGCGAGAGCAATAACAAGCAGCGTGAAATCGTAATAGTAGGCAAACGGCGTGTCCCTGCATCTACTTGCTAACCAATCCAATATTGGGTTTAAAGTGCGCGATTGACCGACTTCGGCAAGAAGCATCCCAGCATTGTAAATCCAAGGCGAAATGACGGCCGAGGCTAGAATGGTAAGGATGAAGAAAAGGGTGACTTTGGTGAGATCACTCTGGATGAGGCGCAGCACGGCAAATAACATCGTAAAAATATGATGACACGTCAATGACTGGAATCATTGAAGTTTCGTATTCTCATACGGGGATATTTTGCATAATGAAACGCATGCAGAAACATCAGTGGCGGGAAGAAGATGAGGAAGGAACAACAATGTATAGGGCCACCTATCACGCTTCTGAGTGGAAATTATACTCTCAATTGAAAGGGGACGAGGATTGGCACCATCATGACCCAATTTCCAAGCAGCTCCTCGAAAAACTCCGTGAGGTTATGTGGAACAAGTATCAACGAGGTAGGTGCCCTCACAAGTTAGTGGTCAAAATTGATAAAATGCTAGGAAAGGACTAGTCATCCAATAGATCTGGCCTGTTGGCTTTTGTTCGTTTCAGAGCATGTTCTTTTTTCCAGTTTGAAATTTTTGCATGGTCGCCACTCAATAAGACTTTAGGAACTTGCATTCCACGAAAGTCATTGGGCTTGGTGTAAGCTGGTGCTTCAAGCATTTTAGGGTTAGTAAATGACTCGTCTGCCGGCGACCTAGCATCTCCCAAAGCACCAGGTATGAGTCTGACGATGGCATCAGTGAAGACTGCTGCCGCGACAGCACCGTTGGTCAAAATGTAGTCTCCAATCGAGATTTCTTCATCTACCAGCGAGTCAATGATGCGTTGATCAACACCTTCGTAGTGACCGCAGAGAATAATCAAATGTTCGGATGTTGAAAGGCGCTGAGCATCAGCTTGCTGAAATGGTCTCCCCTGGGGTGTCATGAGTATCACACGAGAGCAGTCACTTTTGAGCTCTTCAACTGCTTTAAACACGGGTTCAGGCATGATCAACATTCCCTGGCCACCACCACATAGATAATCGTCTGTTTTACGGTGTTTGCCTGTTGCCCAATCACGTAACTGGTGCGCATGAATGTCGACAACGCCTTGTTCTCGAGCACGTTTAATAATGCTTTCATTTAGAGGGCTGAGGGCAATATCTGGAAAAAGCGTGATGATATCAATGCGCATACAATGGAAAGGTCAGTAATCTGAAGGCAACAATCAAGAAGTAAGAACAAAGATTCAAGTTTGCAGTTTTTTGTAACCCAGCTATCCATGTGGTGGTGAGCATCGCAAATCACAAATCGATTTACATTGTTGCGGGTGAAGTCAGTGGTGACACTCACGGTGCATGCTTGATGAACGCCTTGTTGTCTTCTGCACCTGATATTTCGTTTCGCGGTGCCGGTGGGCCTGCAATGAAGGCGGCATCAGGTGATCACCTTGTGAATTGGGTCGAAGATGCTGCTGTCATGGGTATCTGGGAAGTTCTTAAGCATTACCAATGGTTTAAGCAGCGCTTCAATGAGATGCTTAAGGAAATAAAAGAGATCAATCCAGATGCTTTAATTTTGATCGATTATCCCGGTTTTAACCTGCGATTAGCTAACGAAGTCAAAAAATGCTTACCCCAGACAAAAATCGTCTATTACATTAGTCCTCAGGTATGGGCATGGAACAAAGGTCGATTACCAAAAATGGCAGAGACTCTTGATCTCATGTTGTGTATTTTCCCCTTTGAGAAGAAGATATTCGAGGCAGCTGGCCTTGCTACGGTTTTTACAGGGCACCCCTTGGTTGACGAGTTGAAGGAAAAGCGAGAAGAACTCCTCCGTGAACAGAACTTAATAGGCTTGTTCCCGGGCAGCAGAGAACGCGAGGTTGCAAGACTTTTTCCAGTGATGATCGAGACAGCAAGACGTATTCATGCGCAGTATCCAGAATGGAAATTTGAAGCTGCGGCCGCATCCGATGTTTTGGCTGATAGAATGCGAGATTTGTTGCGGCATGCCAAATTACCGTCTTCCCTGATTGAGGTCAAAACAGGCTCCAGCTATTCTCTGATGCAGCGGGCAACCACTGGGGTGGTTGCTAGCGGTACGGCCACCCTCGAGGCGGCTGCGCTGGGTTTGCCATATTGTCTGGTTTACAAGATTTCATGGCCAACCTGGGTGATGGGTAAATTACTCGTCAAATTGGACTTTATAGGGCTCGTCAATATTCTTGCCGGTCAAGAAGTCGTTGAGGAATTCATTCAAGGCGATGCCGAGCCGGGCAATATCGCCCGAAGCATTACTCAACTGATGGAAGATGAAGATTGCCGAGAGAGTTTACGGCAAGAACTATTGTCCACAGCGGCAATGCTCGGCGAGTGTGGAGCTCACAACAGAGCCGCGAATGAAGTGCTTAAAATCCTCAATTAACATCATTTAAAAAATACTATCATTAGCACGATGCCAGACCCAACAGTGAACCAGATCGATAATAAATCTCCACGAGTGTATAAGATACTGCTCATGATTCTGCCGGTGGGAGTTGTCATAGGTACGATTGTCTTCATGTTCATGTATTTCTATCTGGAGCGTGAGGATGAAAAAAATCATGCCGTGATTATCTCTCATGGAATACGTATTAGCGATTTCGAGGACATGGTCGGAAAATTTACGGATCGTATCGGTCAGCGTAATATTGATACGGAACAAGGGAGGACCGGTTTGCGTCGAGCAGCATCAATGATTGAAGGACGACTTGGGCCGCAGAATGTGGGGTATCCTGTGGCTCGGTCTAAGGGAGAGGCTGCCCACGGATTTCTGTGGAAGAGTTTATCTGTCGAAATACTAGGGCAAAAAAATCCCGATGAGGTTGTTTTTGCCATGGTCTCCTATGCAGGTGCTGGTGAAGATGCGGATGCAAATACGGTATCAACACTGATGGTATTGGCATCATCAATGGCTCGTGAAAATCCAAATCGAACCATTCGCTTTGTTTTTACACCCATGGATATTTCACCCGAGGAGCAGAAGCGATGGTTGATGGAGCAATGCCTTAAAGCAGGCGAACGCTGCTCTGGTATTATAGGTATAATGACTATGCCTGAGCTGCCGCAGGCGGCAGACACAGCGTGGCAAGCAGACACAATATCTTCTGAGGACCTGGCTTGGTGGAATAGATTGAAAGATGTCACGGCCGAGCCAGATTCACAAATAACTGATGCCGGCGCAGTGTGGTTGTCACACCCAGTGTTCTCGGCTCAGACCTGGGTGAATAGTCGCGGGCGTCGACTCGACAGCACCTTGAGCGTGGCACAAGATCTAAGGCGGTGGTTGCTCAAAGCCAGCCAGTAGTTTGGAGATGGTCTGCTCAGTGATAAAAAACCTCTTGCCACATTAGCTCGAGTGAGATACTTCCAGCCCTCACAACCTATTGCGTCTGTTTCTCAGAGGTGATAGGAAATGTCGAAAACAGGGGGCATTAGCTCAGTTGGTAGAGCACTTGCATGGCATGCAAGGGGTCAGCGGTTCGAATCCGCTATGCTCCATTTTGTTTTCATCACTGGGCTTCATCAAAATGGTGTAATGTCTCAGAGACAATTACCATCAAGTCGCCGCCAATTAAGGCGGTTTTTTTATCCCTATACATCAGAAAATTTCATGGCTATTGAAGGACAAGAACTTGCCATTGCTTGCGCTCGTGCTGCAGAGCAAATACAGGCTGAGGACATTCGTGTGATTGACCTAAGAGGTGTGTCCTCACTCACCGACTTTATGGTGGTATGCTCTGGAACCTCTCTGCCTCACATCAAGGCGGTAATGCGTGATGTTGAAAAAGAGATCGTCGAGAATCATCAAGTGCATGCTGTTCATGCAGAAGGCAATGCCGATTCTCGGTGGGTGGTTTTAGACTATATCGATGTCATGGTGCACATCATGCACAATGATTTGCGTGAGCTCTACGGCTTAGAGGACCTTTGGGCCAAGGGCATAGAACTTGAGTGGGCCGATTAAGTGGCTTGTTGCCGTTATGCAACGTCATAGCTGTTATCTGTTCGGCGGGTCAGCGCAGGAATGATTCTCGTGATAGTTCAGCATATTTGCCGTTTTTGCTCATTAGCTCTTCATGAGATCCGCTCTCTATGATTTGTCCGTGATCAAGAACATGGATCATGTCTGCATTGCGTATCGTCGACAAGCGATGAGCGATCACAAATGCAGTGCGGTTTTGCATTAGGTGGTCCAAGGCCTCTTGAATCAGACGCTCAGTTTGGCTGTCAACCGATGCTGTGGCCTCATCCAGTAGCAAAATGGGTGGATTTTTCAGCAAAGCTCGAGCAATGGATAAGCGTTGGCGCTCACCACCTGATAATTTGACACCGCGTTCACCCACAATGGTATTGAGTCCATCGGGTAGTTTGCGGACGAATTGTTCAGCATTGGCGGCTCTCAGAGCATTCCACATCGCTTCATCGGAAGCGTTCCTTTTACCAAGATGTAAATTTTCTCTGACAGGTCCATTGAAGAGAAAGGCATCTTGAGTGACGTAGCCAATCGTAGATCGCAGTGATTTTTTGGAAATGGTGTTTAGCTCAATACCGTCAATGGTGATCGAGCCAGAATCATATTCGTAGAAGCGGCACAAGAGATTGACGATCGTCGATTTCCCTGCACCGGTGGCGCCCACCAGTGCAATCGTTTGCCCCGGATTAGCCTCCAGGCTCACGTTGCAGAGGGTTGGTTGCTCTGCGTATGCAAATGTTAACCGCTCGAATTTGACACGCCCTTTGGTAGGATGAGGCAAATCAATGCCATTCGTGGCATGTATTTCATCCTCTTCATCTAGGATATTAAATACACGTTCCGCCGCAGCTTTAGAGGATTGAGCCATTTGATTGAGCTGATGGAGCCTTCCCAGAGGCTCGTATAAGGCCCAAATGATAGTGAAAAACTCCAATAAGACAGCATTGTCCAGGCCATGATGATAGATTTGCCATGCTCCGATGGCTAAAACTAATGTATAGCCTATTGAATTGAAAAAACTCATCGTGGGCGAGTAAATCGCCCATGCTTTCATAACGGTTAAATTAGCGTCTCGCACTTGTGAGGAGGACTTGTTGAAGCTTGCAAATTCATCATCCTCAGCAGCATAGGACTTGATCTGCCTAATACCTGCAATGTTGTCGTGCAGCATTGCATTCATCTCACCCGTCGCTTTGCGCACAATGCGATAACGTTTGCCAGCGTGTCGTGTATACATCCATGCCCCCAGAACTAGAAGGGGCAGGGGAGCCAGCGCACTGATCGCCAAAATTGGTGATCTAGTGAATAAGAAAATGGTGACAATGATGACCTGAAGTATGGCGATCAAGCCTTGTTCAATGCCATCAATGAGAACACGCTCCATTTGGGGGACATCTTCAGCGACCCTTGTCATGACGTCGCCCGTTCGCCTATTATCGAACCATTTCAGACGCAGTCTCTGAAGCTTGTTGTAGAGCGATGAGCGTAGATCATAAATTGCTTTTTGCTCAAAAGTGTTATTTATGAGAATGCGCAGACAATTAAATAAGTCGCGTAAGAAGAAGGCAAGGACCACAATAATGACATAAGGCCATAGCTTTTCAATTTCGCCGTTATCGATTACCTCGCGCTTGATTCGTCCGGTCATCATGGGAAACACCAGCAGCATCAGCGTCATCAAAATAGCGCACACCAACTGGGCGCTTGCCAACTTGGGATACTTGCCAAGATATGAGAAAATACGCAAAATGGTCTGCATGATAACAAAAAATGAGTCGAGGTTACCCCGCTCTTGTGAGTTAATCATCGTAAACTCAAGGAAAAACACGATGAAAATAAACAAATTTTACATTGCGGGTTATCTATAAAATTTGTAAAATGCTCGGAGTTACTTGTATCAGTTAGGATAAATGTAACATATTTCTCACCTATTATGTCTAAAATCATTGGAATCATCGCAGCCGTTGTTTTGGTCATTGCTGCCTTTGTAGCCTTCAAAAACCAGCAGGCTTACAAAAAAGAAGTTGGTAAGCTTCAAGCTGCTCAGGCTGAGAAAGTTCGAACCGTTAATGAGTTAGAGAGCGAGCAAAAAAGGTTTAAGGCAGCTGAATCAGCAAAAGAGTCCAATGCCCTCAAGCTTGTAGAAACAGGTAAGATTAGGGACACTGCGATTAGAGATTACGACGATCTCAAGAAAGAAATAGCGGCCTTGAAAGATGCATTCGATGATAAAGAGGGTGAAATCGCTAACGCTAATGATATCCTCAAAGATTTGCCCGCTCCGGACGCCCTCATACCTAAACTGAAGCGATTGCGCAACCAGCTCGTAGAGGCTGAGGAAGGAATTGCGAACGAGGAGGCTAACGTAGAAAAGCTCAAGCAGCAGAATCAAGACTGCGAGCAGAAGATACAGTCTCTCAGTCAGGTGATCGGTGATTACTCCACCGGCCGCTCGCTTACGAGCCTCAGAACGACGATTCGTTCAGTCTATAAAAGCTGGGGCTTTGTTATTCTCTCTGGAGGAGACAACGAGGGCGTGGTTCCTGGATCATACCTAGAAGTTGTCAGAGCTGATGAAGTCGTTGCCAAGCTCAAGGTCACTGCTGTTGAAGCTGGCCGTGCGGCTGCTGACATCATCGAGAAATCTGTTGTTCCAAATACAGTGCTGCGTGCTGGTGACGTTGTGGTTCCAGAGCAAGTCGAGAACAAGGCAGCAGACGAACTGAGTTGGCTCCCCAATTAACACTACAGCGCAGCTTCCAGATTATAAGATATTACTCTCTATCTTTTTCACCCAAATTTACCCTTACCTAAGACTCACCCATGAAAGTAGTTCTCTATCTCGTTGCAATTTTAATCATACTCACAGGTAGTTGGTTTTCCTTCAGCACCATGAGTAAATTTAATTCTTTGCAAGATGAACGCAAAGAACTCGAAGGTCAGAATTTGACTCGTAATGCATATATCATCAAAACCAAAAAAGAGGCCAAAGACATGGAAGCTGAGAGAGACCAGGTCAAAGAAGCACTGGTTGAGGCGCAAGCAGAATTAGACAATGTTGAGGCTAAAATTAAATTAGGTAAACGTGAGTCCTCCAATTGGAGCAGTAAAATTGCTGAACAGGACCGTAAGCTTAAACAAACTCAAGAAGTCATTGCGAACATCAAGAAGGCATTTGAGGAATTGGGTGGAGATATTGAATTGACCCAAGTGCCAGCACTCGTTGAACAACTTGAGAATGACGTAAAAAAGGCAAATCGAGATTTTGAGGAGCAACAAATAATCGCTGAATCTGTAGAAAAGAAATTATCTTCAAATCAGCAGCAGATAGCTGAACTCAACGATAGAATTCAGAAAAGAAAGTTGCGTATAGCTGGTAACAAGGCCGAAGGCCGCATCACAGCAGCTGACCACAATTGGGGGTTTGCTGTCATCAATGTTCCAGACAACATGCCTGTGGATGAGACCACGAAGTTAATTGTCAAAAGAGGAGCGCATTTTATTGGTAAAGTGAGCATTAATGCGATTGAGGGAAAACGTATCATCGCTGATATAGATTATCGCAGCATGAAGCCAGGCATGGTGGTGCAAGCGGGAGACGCCGTCATTTTGGCTAAACCGTTAGCCAACTAAAAAATCAACGATCATCAACGATGACGGACATACCGTTATCTTATAAATCTTTGTTTTAGATTTTTTAGAATATCTTGAAGCTCTTTGGCTTCATTCATGAGTGCAACCATTTGCTCTGGTCCCAAGTCTGACTGGCGAAGTCTGGCTCTGACTGCGGCCTCTTTATTTTGGAAGTGTGTGTTTACGAGCATGGCTGTTGTTTCTTCTGCTGCCCTAACTGGCGACTCAGGGGTCTCCTGTGTCAGTGTTTTACGAAGAGCTTGTTGGTCGTCAGGCTCCAATGATGTCAGGTAAGTTTGAATAGCTGCAGCATTTGAAGGGTCCGGAAGTTTTGCGAGAATATCACGTAGGACATTACCGCCAGCGAGTGAACTTAATGGATCAGCAATGGTTTCAAGTTGTTCCCCGAGCCAGTCTTGAGCCTCTTGAGAGGTCAGTGCAAGGTGACAAAGATAGGCAATAGAACCGTTCATAGGCGTGGCTGTCGATTTTGATGCGATAGCACGAGCTTCGTTTTCTGCGTTGACTTTTCTTTGTTCGAAAAATTTGCCGCGAGCTCTCTGCTTCTCGGCTTCAACAACACTACTGCGCATCTCCTCTGCTCCAATGCCTAATCTGGTTGCTACCTGATTAATGAGCGCATCCTTGGTAAGTTTGTCGCCAACAAAAGCGATCAAATTAGCAAGTTCTCTAGCCAGTGCCGTTCGCTCACGAATAGATGTTAAATCGCGTGTTGAGGACTCATGCTCCAGCTTAACAACAAAATATTCACGAGAATCCTCAACAAGTGCTTTAAAAGTTTCAGCACCATCGCGTTTGATAAGTAGGTCTGGATCATCACCCTGAGGCATCATCACCATGCGAATGTGCATTCCTTCGGGCGCGAGTATGGTGAAAGCTTTGTCAGCTGCTTTAAAGCCAGCCGCATCGGCATCGAAACATATGACAACGTCACTTGTATAGCGTTTGAGTAAACGGGCATGCTCAGGAGTGCAGGCCGTGCCTAGAGTAGCAATGGCAGAACCGATACCACTTTCATGACAGGCGATCACATCAATTTGCCCCTCACAGAGCAAAGCATACTTATCCTTCGTCATATGCCGGCGTGCTTTGTCGAGGGCGAAAAAGACCTTAGATTTTTTGAATAGCTGTGTCTCCGGAGAGTTAATATATTTACCCGTGTTGGGGTCATTGCGTAGCTGCCTGCCGCTGAAGGCAATGATGTCACCATAGTCATTATGAATTGGAAACATCAGGCGGTCGCGAAATCGCACGTAAATGCCAGCACGTGGGTTGTTTTCATTTTTTAAAGCAGCCAGACCGCTTTCACATAACTCACGTCCTGTAAAACCTTGTTCTCTGGCCCAATCTAAAAAAGTGCTCGCATTCTCTGGCATCCAGCCAACAACCCACCTCTCGGCCATGCCTTTGCCGTAACCGCGCGACTTTAAGTAGTCACGTGCATGTTGAGCATCTGGAGATTCCATCATCATTTGATGCATGAAGCGCGCGGCTTGATTATGTAGCTCAAGGAGGCGAGACTTACGTCGTCTGCGCTTGTCTGCTTCAGGATCATAGGCATCTTCCTGAACAACCACACCTGCTCGATTCGCAAGTTTTTTTATGGCATCTGGAAATGGGAGATTTTCGTATGACATCACAAAGCTGATGGCATTGCCGCCCTCACCACAGCCAAAACAATGATAGGATTGGCGCGAAGGATTGACCATAAAGGATGGTGTCTTCTCGTTATGAAAGGGGCAATTAGCCTTAAAATTGGACCCAGCTCGCTTCAACGGTAGGTAGGAGCCTACCAAGTCCACAATATCTGTGGCGGCAATGACTTGTTCAATCGTCTCTTCTGGGATGCGACCCATGAGATAGTTCTAATTCACAATGGCCAAATACCAAATACCAAATTCGTGATGGGTCAAAATAATCTTGGACTATTTGCAATGTCGCTGTTGATTGATGGCGTGCATATGAATGAGCAGAATGATGGAGTAGCTTTCATGAAGACTGGTAATTCCAGTTATATCGTTGGACTTGGCCCGTTTGAGGAATTTACTGTGGCTCCAGACAATACTACAGCTTTCTACATTAATGACTTTGGATTATCTTGTGATCATCCATGGAAAGTACCAAGTAAGCTCATTGAGGTTTCTGACCTAGCTGAGCTAGGTTATGGCAAAGACAACTTAGAAATAGAGTGGGCAGAGCCAGAGGCTGATAGCTTTGCAGCTGTTTTTGCTGAGATCAATGAGATGATTGTAAAAGGCGTGATTGAGAAATCAGTGCCTGTTGCGACGCAGCGCGGGAGGCTCACTAGGGGAAATGGTGATCAGCTCATTGGTGGGCTACAAAATTTAGGAGTGCCTTTTTACAGTTATGGGTGGAGTTCTGGGGGTAGTGGGTTTTGTGGTGCGACTCCTGAATTGCTATTTGAACAGAAGGGGAGATCTCTTAAAACGATGGCTTTAGCTGGAACGGCTAAAGCAGACGAACAGGTTGTTTTTGCGGTAGATGGTAAAGAGATTAGAGAACATGAATTTGTGGCGCAGACTATGGATGCTAAACTCTCAGATATTGGAGAGGTCCAGCGCGGTGAGAGAAATATTCTAGACTTAGGGTGCTTGGTTCACTTTCACACGCCAATTGAGGTAGAGCTTTTTGCGGATAGAAGTGTGGATGAGTTAATAAGAAGACTCCATCCAACTCCTGCGCTCGGTCCATTACCTCGCACGCAGGAAACGATGGCCTTGCTAACTGGATGGAGGAACCGCTTAAATTGCCCGCCACATTTTGGTGCACCGTTTGGTCTTCTCAAAGATGGCTCGTTTACCTCCCTGGTAGCCATACGGGGTGTTCATTGGGAGGGTGATTGTGTTGCCGTTCCATCTGGTTGTGGAGTCATCGAGGCATCACGACTAGTGAATGAATGGCGTGAGCTTAGGCTCAAGCGGGAAGCTGTCAGAGCCGCCATGAGTATCTAGGAACTCAGTGTTTGCGGGAACTTAGCTTTCCAAACCTCAAGCGCTTCTTTGATTTGCGATGTTTCACGTGTTGGCGAAAGCTCCCACACAAGAGGTAGGGTTGGATCGACGTGGCGCAGTAACTTATCGAAGTCCAGCTCGCCTGTGAGAGGCACGCGATGGTCACGATCAGGCCAGTAGACGTCATGCACGTGGCAACCTATGAGATAGGGAGCCATTTTCTCCAGCCACTGGTCATGATCTAAAAACCCAAGATTGTGCTTTAGCTGGACATGACCAAAATCATGCCAGTAACCGACCCATGGGTTGTCTTTAAAGTGTTCTTGCAGGCGCAGCATTTCGGATTCATCAGGTACATCCTCGTATTTACTGCGAGATTCAATCGCTAGAGGTATTTTTAGCTCGGCCGCTTTTTGGGATAGTTGTTCTAGAGCCTCGATAGCACGCTGGTAGTAGAGCGGGGCTATTTTTTCGCGTTTTTGAACAAACTTCAACTTATGCTTGGCATACCTTTTTTCGAGTTGGTGGCCGTCCTTGAGCATTCTGGTAAGCTTTCTGGTCCATTTTTTAGTTGGCATTGGCACAGATCCCATATGCATAACCACATATTTGGCATCAAATTCAGCGGCTAGCTCCATGGTGCGTAGTGTCAGTTCCATCGCACGAGCTCGTTCATGAGGGCGATGTGAGCTGAACTCATAAGCGTCGGGCGCGTCGATCATAACTTCGACAGGAGAGGGGAAGTAATTGTGCACGCCGGAACAGCTGAATTGCCCCTCATTGTAGGCTTTTTGAATACCAGGTAATTTACTGATCGTCATGCCATGACTTAGCTCAATACTATCGAAGCCGAGCTTGACTATCTCATCAATCATTTCATCGCCTTCCGAATGGCGTGAATTGTTCCAACAAGATGAGAAAGAAAGCATTGTATAAGTAAGCGCGTGGTAATGGCTTAGGAAAATTAGACCTCAGATTATGGAAGTCTCCAGCTTTTTCTGAGCTGTTGGTATTCTTGTTGTGGAATGATCACATAAACGGGGTTCCGATCTGGGTTAATACGCGCGATTAAGCTCTTCAATATAAGTTCGGACATTGTTGTGCACCCCGCGGTAGCCCTGGCACCTTGATCGCGCCAAATATGAAAAAAAATAGCAGAGCCTCGACCCGGAATCGGCTTGCCTCCAAGAATAGAGTCATTGTGACCTATGTAGAGCTTCAGTGAGTGAGCGTGATCATTTTGCCTCATCTGTGCTTTTTTTTGCCAGGCTTTTTTCGGAGGAGTGGTCAATATGATATGGCGATTGTAGTAGGGTGATGCTTGATCTTCTACCCATAGGTCTCGCTCGGTGATTTGGCGGTATGGCAATTTCTCGAGGTGTGTAATTTGTGCTGCATAGCCATAGGCTCCACCTATTCTAAAAATCCCGGCTGGCGTGCGTTGGTCACCCTCTTGTTTTATGGGTGCTGATGACTTATATGGGGGGTGAATACCACAGCCCCAGGCGAGCCCATTTTTACCAAGGCGCGCTTGCCATGTGTTGATAGCGACGTTCCAGTCTTTACCACGCTTCTCATAGAGAGTCAGTGACGCATGTGAGGAGTTCCAATTTTGAGAGGTGCCTACGATGACCTGGGTGCAGTCTGCAGGTATTTGAGCATCGGCCCATGTCGCTAGACATAAAATAAAAATCAAAGTTCTCATGTTTGCTCTCTGGCAAGTTCTTGGCACCCTTTGATGTCTAATTTTCCTGAGGCTAGTATGGGAATCTGATCTGTAGGGATGAATACCTTAGGGCACCAAAGACTTGGTAATCCGATATCCATAAGTTTATAGCGAAGGTCAATACACTCTTGTTGATATGTCTCGCTACACACGGTGGTCAGCAAGGCAATAGCTTCGCCTTTTTGAACATCTGGAATGCCAACTACTGCGATGCGTCGATCAGTTTCGTTATCTAGACCGAGCATTTTAGTGATGGCTGCCTCAATCGTTTCATGAGGAACCATTTCGCCCCCAATTTTTGAGAATCGAGACAGACGGCCTTCTATGAATAAAAAACCATCCTTATCTACTCGTCCAATATCGCCCGTGTTAAACCAGCCGTCAGTAATAACCGCATCTGTTTTCTTTCGATTATCAAGATATCCCGAGAATACGTTGGCACCACGTAGCCAGATTGTGCCTTGAGTGTCGATTGGGCATGGTTCGCCTGTCGCTGGATCGGTCATCTTAACCGCGATTCCAGGAAGGAATTTCCCAACAGAACCTCGACGATTAGTGTGTATGATAGGGGCTTCACCCTCTAAGACAGGGTCGGGCAAATTAACATTGGTGGCAGGTGAGGTCTCAGTTAGCCCATAGCCTTCCATCGGCAAAATCCCAAATTTATCACGAAACGATTCGGCCAGCGAATCGGGGAGTTTTTCAGCACCTGTGATGACGTAGTCCAATGATTGTAATTGCTTGGCTTCTACTCGGCGCATGTAACCGCGCAGAAATGTGGGGGTAGAGAGGAGCATATTAGCACTATGCATACTGATTAGCTCGGCGAGACGTTTTGTCTCCAAGGGATTGGGATATGTGATGAGGTTAATACCTTCAATGCAAGGATACCACAAAGTAACAGTACTACCAAAAGAATGAAAAAGAGGTAAACAGCCAAGAATTTTGGCCTGGTGGCGCAGTTGTATTTTACAACCAAACTGGCACACATTGGCGAGTACATTGCGGTGCGTAAGCGGCACCCCTTTGGGCTCTCCGGAAGATCCCGAGGTGAAGAGTAAAACGGCTTCATCATCACCTTGAAGATCCGATAAGCCGAGGATCTTTATGAGCAGAGAAGTCGGCAAGATTTTACTAAGGATGACCCAGCGAACGATCTTATTTTTGATCGCAGGCAGCACTCGTTCGATAAAGATGAGGTCGCGATTGGGGGGCCATGGAAATGAGGCAACTTTGCGAACAAAGGGGTCAGCTGTGATGAATTTATCGACTCCTGACTGACGAATCGATGATTGAATCGCACTTTGACTTGAGGTGAAATTAATATTTACAGGGATCTTACCTGCAAAAATAACAGCAAGGTTGGCGACCATGCCGCCTTTTCCGGGTGGCAGTAGTATGCCAACGCGTCTTTTTTTAGTCTGTTGCTTGATGACTCCAGCAAGAGCAATCGCTGCTCCGAGTAGTTTATCAAATGTTGTTGCTGAGTCGTCTGTGCCGTCAAAGAGTGTAGCAGTAGAGCCGTTTTTCTTAATCCCATTGAGAATAGCCACAGGTAGGGATTCATTAAGAAATGCTCTAGCTGAAAACCACACTTCATCAGCGGCATGTATCGCCTCTTGCCATGCTGCGACGGACACTGATTCGGCGGGTATTAGCGGAGCAAACGAAAAAATAGTACCTGGCAATCTGTTGAGGTTTTCTGGTGCGTAAGCCAGCTCCATAGGTTTGGCTACAGCAAGAGGCAGAACGGGAAGTCCGAGAGCACATAGCTGCTCAATATTTTCTGCTAAGAGATGCCGGCATTCACCGTCTCGCACACTGACAAGGCCGCTGAGGTAAATGATTAGCCCGCCATCATTGATCTTTGCGGCAAGTGTTTTGCCGATTATTTCAGGGGCCTCATCGTCTGCAGAAAAGGCAACGGCTGTAATGCCATCTCGTTCCAGATAGCTGCGCACTGAATCGTCAAATACTACATTTTCCTCACATAGCCACGTAATTTCCCTGTCCCTAAAAACTTGCTCGAGCAGAAGCATCTGATTGAAGTCAAGCCGGCCAGGGATAACGAGAGCTCCTTCGTCGGGGATGTGGCATTCTCCGTGAATTTCGATTGTTTTGCTCATTTACTGTTAATTCAAAATGGAGAACGCATCTTCTAGCATCTCGTTTCTTGGGCACATTGTTGTTTACTACATAGAAGCATTTCACTCTGAGGGCTGCAAGCTGGAAGCTCTCAGATGTAAATAAACTACTATTTTACAATACGGCAAATGGTGCACAGCCTTTCATGGTGAATTGTGCCCAATCTACATTCACGCATTGATTGAATTAAAGAGCATCTAAGATGCCATTAACGAAGCGGGACGAGTCATTGGTGCCGAATTTTTTAGCGATCTCTATAGCTTCGTTGATAGTTACAGCGCGCGGAATGTCATCCGACATTTTGAGCTCATAAGATGCGAGACGGAGAATAGCTCGATCTACGGGGTCGACTCTTTCAGGAGCATAATTATCAATCACGCTTGCAAGATTTGCATCAATTTCTTCTTTATGGTCGAGGATTTGACTGACCAGATTCTGTGTCTCTTTTCTGAACGTTGATAACTCTGAACTGCTCGCACGGAGATGCGCAAAATCACCCAAGGTTGAATCAGGATCTTCAATAGAGGCAAGCCTTTGTGAGCACCGAGCAAGATGAGTGATGCAGGCATTTAATGGCTCTAGCTTTGCAGCCCAATTAGCATGATTTGATGATTCACTGATCCATGCCGAGCGTGCTTGCATTAGTCTCAAATTAACTTTGACCACCTCCTGAATCGTATCATCAGATAGTGGACTGCTACTTTTATGTTGTAAAAGCGATTGAAGACTATCGATTTGTTGGTCCAGCTCGACTTCATGGGCTAGCAGGTCTGTGAGCAGGGTGTGAAGGATCTTGGCGTCTGGGTTCGTATTGAGTTCAGGTTGGAGCTCGGAGGCTAATTTTCTCAACTTATCTGTGCGGCCGGCTCTTCCCTGCGCCACATGAAGTATGGCTTTGGCTTTGGCTAGATTAAGCTTGTTGAGGCTACTTTCCTGAATCATCTGCCAAAATGCTTCCTCCATATTGGCGGCATCCGGACCGTCTTCCAGATCTGCGAGGTAGAGAAACTGTATAGTGGCTTCTCTAATGTTTCGACGTTTAAGCACAGCCATAACTATTTTTTTGGAAATACGCGAGTTACGCCTCGCTGAATTTGGCTCATGCTATCCATCATGCTAACAGCCGCTCTGGCGGCCTCTTTGCCGCGGTTTAGCTTGTTTCCGATACACCTTGCATAAGCTTGTTTGGCGTCGTCGCATAAGATGACTTCATGAATGACGGGGGTAACGTGGTAAACTGCAATTTGTTGGAGAGATTGAGTCACACTCTCAGCTACCATGTCACCGTGGGCTGTTTGACCTCTAATAATCAGCCCAAGAGCAATGATGCAGCTTGGCTTTTGCTGTTGTAATACTGATTCTACCAAGACCGGTATTTCAAATGCTCCCGGGACGCGAATAATGTTGATCTGAAGATTTGGATTGAGCTCAACAAGCTCTTGTTGAGTGCTTTCCACTAGAGCGTCAGTGAACTCAGGATTGTACTGAGATGCCACGATCGTGATAGCGCTTTTTTTCTGGCTTAAGCTGCGGGGTTTAGGTGGCAGTGCCTTGGACATGCTGGTGGATATGCTGGAGAGATGGTCAGTTGCAAGGGTGAAGTTGGCTGTTTTTTGAATGCTTGATCATTTATACATAAGATTTTTTTGATAATATCTTATTCTGTAGGCAAGGACTATGCTGGCAATGAATTATCTAAAGAGTAAAATAATCAATATTTAAGTGAACAAAAAGTTGCTATGATATCGCTTTACTATTAGGAGACATTGCTGCCATATTGTGACGCAATCGATCCCAAATGAACTTAACTAACTAATAATATGGGACTTGATAAAATAACAACTAAATTTCAGGAAGCCTTACAAGCTGCGCAGCAGTTGGCATCTCGCTCTGCTCACGCTGAGCTGAAAAGTATACATGTCTTGATTGCTTTATTGCAGCAGGAGGGGGGCATTGTCGTACCCATTCTTGAAAAAGCGGGCACTGATGTTACTCGCCTCAAGGCGGATGCGATTAATGCTCTAGAGCGTGAACCCAGTATTCAAGGTGCCGCATCGCAGCCACAAATGAGCTATGGTTTGCGTTCCAGCCTTGATGCCGCTGATAAGGTTCGTGAGAGTATGGGAGATGACTTCTTGAGTGTTGAGCATTTTTTATTAGGTAACTTGGATTCTGATTCTCCAGCGGGAAAACTACTCAAAAAGGCAGGCCTGGATAGAGGCAAAGCTGATTCGGCGTTGAAAGAAATCCGGGGAAGTCAAAAAGTGACCGATCAGGATCCTGAGGGTAAATATCAAACCTTAGAGAAATACGGCACAGATCTTACCGCTAAGGCAAGAGAGGGAAAGATTGACCCAGTGATTGGTCGTGATGAGGAAATCCGACGAATTATGCAGGTGTTATCGAGGCGAACCAAAAATAATCCAGTGCTCATTGGAGAGCCAGGTACTGGCAAGACTGCGATTGTCGAAGGGCTTGCTCGCCGGATCATCAGTGGGGATGTGCCTGACTCCATGAAAAACAAACGCTTAATTACGATGGATCTTGGAGGTATGATTGCAGGTGCCAAATATCGAGGCGAATTTGAAGACCGGTTGAAGGCATTTTTGAAAGAGGTGACGGAGTCTGAGGGGGAAATTATTCTCTTCATTGACGAGCTGCATACCATTGTTGGAGCCGGTGCCAGCGAAGGGGCTGTGGATGCCTCTAATTTGCTCAAACCTCAGCTAGCTCGTGGTGAGCTTCACACAATAGGCGCTACTACACTTGATGAATATAGAAAGTATATTGAGAAAGATGCTGCGCTCGAACGCCGCTTTCAGCCAGTGCGTTGTGAGGAGCCTAGTGTGGATAGCACGATTGCAATTTTGAGAGGTTTGAGAGAGCGCTATGAAGTTCATCATGGGGTTCGGATAAAAGACGGGGCAATTGTCGCAGCGGCACAGCTATCTGATCGCTATATTTCGGATCGATTCTTGCCAGATAAGGCGGTTGATCTCGTTGATGAAGCAGCATCACGATTGAAAATCGAATTAGATTCGATGCCTACAGAGATTGATCGCATTGAACGCCAAGTGATGCAGTTAGAAATGGAGCGTCAAGCTCTGGCAAAAGAAAATGATGAGGCCAGTGCTTCAAGGCTATCCAAAGTGACCGAGGAGATGGCTGATCTCAAAGAGGAGTCAGCCACACTGATGGCGCGTTGGAGGAATGAGAAAGATGTCATAGATGTTGTGAGGGAAGCACAAGAACGTATCGAAGAGTTGCGGACTGAGGCGGAGCAAGCCCAGCGGCTGGGCAATCTTAATCGTGCATCAGAAATCACCTATGGCAATCTACCAGACGCTGAAAAAGCCTTAGCCGATGCTCAGAAGAAGCTATCCCAATTGCAAGCCGACTCACGCATACTCAAAGAGGAAGTGACTGAAGAAGATATTGCACGTGTGATATCTTCATGGACGGGTATTCCTGTGAGTAGACTTCAAGAAGGTGAACGACAGAAGCTTGTGGAGATGGAGAAGCGCATCGGGGAGAGGGTGATAGGGCAAAGCAATGCCATCGTTGCTGTATCGAATGCCGTGCGCCGTGCCCGTGCGGGTTTACAAGATGAGAATCGGCCCATTGGATCATTTCTCTTCCTAGGGCCTACAGGAGTCGGTAAAACTGAACTGTCGAAAGCGCTCGCTGAATTTTTATTTGATGATGAACAATCAATGGTTCGAATCGATATGTCAGAGTACATGGAAAAGCACAGCGTGGCTCGCCTGATCGGGGCTCCTCCTGGTTATGTTGGTTACGAAGAGGGTGGGCAGCTAAGCGAACATGTGAGGCGAAACCCATACTCAGTGGTCCTTTTTGACGAGGTTGAAAAAGCACATTCTGACATTTTTAATGTATTGCTCCAAGTTCTGGACGACGGGCGCATAACAGATGGGCAGGGCAGAACGGTTGATTTCCGCAACACGGTTTTAATCATGACATCAAACATTGGTAGTCAGTTCATGATGGATGAGCAAAATGCCGAACAGAGAGAGGCGAAGGTCACGGAGGCTCTGAGAGCTCATTTTCGTCCTGAATTTCTAAATCGTATAGATGAAACTGTTATTTTTGACCGTCTCAAGCGTGATGAGCTTTCAGAAATTGTGGGTCTGCAACTTGAGCGCGTGCGTAAGCGACTGGCCAAGCAAGGAATTGGCTTAACTCTCTCAGCCGAAGCGAGAGAGTTAATTGCCAATCAAGGTTATGATCCCGTCTACGGAGCCCGTCCACTCAAACGTGCTATTCAAAGGTATTTACTCGATCCACTGAGTCTTGAGGTGCTGGAAGGCAAGTTTCAAGATGGGGACTCAATTCAAGTAAATGTGGATCAAGGTGAAGTAACCTTCGAAAAAAATTGATGAATTATTGTGTGGATAACAATCTGATTATCGTTATATTAAGTAATGTCACGTTAAACATGTTGGCAAACAATTAACCAAATCTAGTAATGTCTAAGAAAGGAATATTTAGTATCGCATCAGGAGGCAAGAAAGACGCTTCGGAGTCTGAAAATAATGAGAGTGAGGCTAGCCCCTTTAGTGCAGCTGATCCAGAGCCTGATGCAGTTAAGGACGAATCATCTCCTTTCGCGCATGTAGAAAGTGCAGATGAATCTGCCAGTGAACCTTTTAAGATGGGTGGATTTGGGGATAATGATCTTGATGGTGACGGCGGTTCGGCCTCGGTGAGTGACTCCCCGTTTAAGGCGGTTGCTGATTCGCCCGACGATTATGAGGAGGCAAAGGCCAAGCTCGAACCCCAACAAGATTTCGCAGCCGTTCCTGCACCATTCAAACCAGCGGTCGCTTCAATGAGCGATGAGCCTGAAACCCCTTCATCTACGGAAGATCAATCTGTAACGGAAGATGTTGAAACCACAAATAATTCACAAGCTATGATAAATCAAGAATCCGAAGTTCCACCAGTGCCCACATCAACTCAAAGTGCATCTGCTTCTGCAGGTATGCAACAGCTTGAAATTCGAGCTATTTTTGGTGTTGATCATATCTTAGATGCTAACGAAATGATTCAGAAGGCACGCAACCTTGCTGGTATTGGTACGGTTGCCACCGTGGGCGGACAAGAGAAACAAGCATTAGAAGGTTTTCGCTCAGCAATCACCTCGCTTGGGCTGGGTGATCCAGATCACATGGAGCTCAATTTTGGTAGCGGATCAGTAGATTTTATAACTGAGGGTGACACGACTCTGGCGGTATTGCAACAAGGTCCTTATGCACCCGGCGTGAAAGAGACCTTAATCATTGTTGCTAGGGAGTTGAGTAAAATAGGCTAAATGATTTGGCTTTTTATCTGCCTGCGTGACCATGGATTAATTGCATAACTGTTAGAATACAGCGTCACATGGCAAAGCGGCTGTCTCCATCTGGTGAGCTTTTACTCAAGATAGCTATTGTTGGTCAGCCTGATTCAGGCAAACGGGATATTATCACACACGTAGCCAATAGCTATGATCAATCAGCATTGAGGACGATATCGGTGTCCGATGCTGAGATCATTTTGGCTGAATTTATATTACCAGAGCCACTTTCTGACGGACCCTTTGTCAGGGTAGAATTGTATGCTGTATCAGGGAGTCCGCTCCATCAAGCTGCTGATCAACTAGTCATGTCCGGTTGTGATGCTTTGGTCTTTGTGGTGGGCTGTGACCCAGAGAAGACTTCGGAGTGTAAAGCAGCCTTAAGGAGCCTCACGCAAAATGCAGCCCTGACAGGGCTAAACTTGGGCGAAGTGGTGCTTGTATTGCAATACAACAAAGCTGACGGCTACCCCATGACCACTATGAATGATATGGACTCATTGTTGGGTGTGAATATCGATCAGGTCGAACGATACCACACAAAGGTAAAGCACCCGAATGAACAGGGGCTTGCCGTCGATGCTGCAATACGAGGCGCGGTTGCCAATATAGGTCTCCCAAGCGCTGGGAAAACAGCCTAGTTTATAGCTGATCATAAATGACCAATCCCAATAGGTATCTACCTTCGAGTATTACCTATGGCTGAGACCTATTGGTTCAGAGATTCTACGGTTTTAGCTACCTTTAATATAGTTTGCTCGCCCATATGTGGCCCAAGAATTTGAAGACCAACAGGAAGTTGACTTCCGGAATCTGACGCTACCATTCCACAAGGTACGCTGATGCCGCAAACGCCTGCTAAGTTGGCTGAAATCGTGAAAATGTCAGCTAAGTACTGCTGGAGGGGGTTATCTTTGTCTGCGCCTATTTTTGGCGCAATGTTTGGTGTCACTGGCGATAGAATAGCATCTACTTTTTGATATGCTTCAGCAAAGTCTTGTTTGATCAAGCTTCGTACTTTTTGAGCTTTGTTGTAATAGGCATCGTAATACCCAGAGGATAGCACGTAGGTTCCTAGTATTATACGTCGCTTAACCTCAGGTCCGAAACCCTGCTCGCGACTGCCGCGGTATAGGTCAATAATCTCGTTTGGGTCATGGATGCGGTTGCCGTAGCGCACACCATCGAAGCGAGACAGATTAGATGATGCCTCTGCTGGAGCTATGATGTAATAAGTGGCCACCGCATATTCAGTATGAGGCAGTGAAATATCAACGATCTTAGCACCCGCAGTTTCTAGCTTCTTGATCGATTCTTGAACTTTGCTGCGAACAGCAGGGTCGATGCCATCGCTAAAATACTCCTTGGGTAATCCCAGCTTCATCCCAGATACACCCTCATCCAAGCCTAGGGTAAAGTCGATCTCAGGTTGATCACAGGTGGTTGCATCCGCAGAGTCAGCGCCTGATATTGCATTTAATAGTAAAGCAGAGTCATCGACAGTTTGAGTAATTGGGCCAATCTGATCAAGAGATGAGGCGAACGCTACTAAGCCGTAGCGTGATACTCGACCATATGAGGGCTTGAGACCGACAACGCCACAATAGCTCGCTGGCTGGCGGATAGAGCCACCAGTGTCTGACCCAAGAGCTGCAATAGCTGTGTTTGATGCTACAGCCGCAGCTGAGCCGCCTGATGAGCCTCCCGGTACGCGAGATGTGTCATGAGGATTAACTGTATTGCCCAAAGCAGAATTTTCCGTAGTTGAGCCCATCGCAAACTCATCCATGTTCGTGCGTCCATATAGAATGGCTCCAGCAGCACGTAATTTCTGAATTACAGTCGCATCGTATGGTGAGGTGTAAGCTCCATTTAGAAAGCGAGATGCGCAACTGCACGGCTGGTCTTTGACGTTGATATTGTCTTTGATGGCTATTGGGATTCCTCCAAGGGGTAGACTGAGGTCAATACCTTGTGTCTGTTGCTTAGCTGTATCTGGGTCATGAGAGAGGTAGGCGCCGATTTCGGCGTCTTTCGACTCAATGGTGTGGGCCAGGGATTCAATGATGTCACTACTGCATATGTCGCCATTAACGAGCTGCTTGCGGAGATCAGTGATGCTTAATTGAGAGAGTTCCATATGAATAAATTAATATTAGGCATCCACTACTTTAGGTACACGAATTTGCCCTTTGGCGCTATCGGGGGCATTTCTCAAGAGGTCTTCTTGGCCTAAATTTTTCTGACAAATGTCTTCGCGAAGTTGAGAATCTTCAACAGCGGGCATGTTATCAGGATCAATCGAGTCTAAGTTAACATCTTTGAGAGCATCTATGTATCCAATGATCGCCCCTAGCTGTTTTTGAAACGTGGCACATTCATCCTCACTGAGGTCGATTCGCGCAAGGTTTGCGACGTAGCGCACGTCAATCTGTTCAGTTTTTGCACTGCTCATGGCTGAAGCTGAACGGGTACGGCTGGAAAATCAAGTGCGGATGACTAATCTCTATCCGGCTATGCTTGAACTCAGTGCTTAAAGCATAAAGTAGCTACTTAATAGAGCTGGTGCTGCTGAAGCGTTCAGCGCAATATGGACAACGATAGGGCTGCAGGGTGAGGATTTTGAGCGCAATATGAAGGCGATAACTCAATTTCAGAGCTTTCTTTGATTTCTTGTGTTTGCGGCAACCTGTATTTGCCCAAATTCTGCCGACACAAACGGGACATGTGACTGCTGAGCTGCAAATCTTGAAAAGCAAAATAGATAAGACGCCGACAGCTAGTGTTATGAATCCTGATAGCGTGTAAATGTCTGACCGTGTGGCCATGCCAGCAATGAGTAGGGCCATGCCAATACTAACAGCAAAAATATTAGATATAAAGTGCAGTGAGCCAAGTCGTAATGACCAGATGGTGGATTGTGAAAATTGACGATGCATGCTGGTAGATTGGGATTTTTAGAGGTAAGGAATGCAAGATTTCAAACGACTGTGATGGTGAATTATATATGAGCAAAAAGTGTTCCAGATTTACAAGAGCTAGTTATTAGCTTCTGATAGTGATTGGTGGTATGTGTGCCTGCCATTTTATTGTGCTTCCGAGCATTGGCAGACATCTAATCACTTCCGGTTGACTGCCGATCTTATGAGAAAGCTTGGAAAATATCAGGCGATAGGCAGTGAGCTTGGTTCGAGAAAGTGCACCCTCGGCATGTCAAGATAGTGATCGGTGGTATGTGCTAGTTGTTGTGAAATTCTATTGGATGATTCGATACATCCAGACCCCAAGGGCAAAAATAGCGAGAACAAGTAAGGCTAGTAAAAAGCCACTTTTGGTTTGATTGCGTTTTTGATTTTTTAACTCACCCCGACTGAGTTTTTCCATGAATTCTTTTTCTCTTTTTCTGCCGAGTAAGTCGGAGGGGGGAGGTAATGTTTGCATCTCCTCTTGTCTGGCCATGCGCTCACGCTCAGGACCATGTTCCACAAAGTCTTTAAGCTCGGCAATTTGCTCTTTTAATGCACGTTCATGAGCACTTAAAGAATCAATGTCAGAAAGATTTTCTTGACTCATTGCCTTGAAAAGAGGGCTGCAAAGATGGCAGTAGTCAACTTGGTTATCCCATGCAGTAGACGATCAAAGCAGCAGCTCCGAGTAAGATGATAGGTAGGTTGAATGCAAAGCCGTTAGACAGCGTTGAGAGAAATTCGTTCCCGCTATTACTGGTGTTGGTGCGCTTTGGCTTACTATTGGTTGACCCGAACACGGAAGCGCTGCGGCCACCAGAAAAATGATCCAAAGCTTGCTCATATTCGTCTTCGGCTAAGTCGAGGATGGAAATAGCACGAGTGAGGTCTTGGCGAAGGCTTTCGTTGTTCCAGCCATCCGGGTTCAATTGGTTAATTTTCTCTAGGTGGTCTGCGAAGCAGATGCGAGCTTGCTCAAGTTCATCGAGCTCTTGACGTGTAGCAAAGATTTCCCTGTCCATGGCAGTGACTGCCGTGCTGAGCTTTTCGTGAAGTTCAACCTGACCATGAAGGAAATCGTCTTTTGCCGCATTTATCTCTTCGAGTTCAACTTTTTGCCTCTCAACTTCGGCTTGTTGTTGTTGAAGTTGTTCGATTTGTGACTGGGCCTCCTGGAGCTTACCCGTAAAGTCCTCTGCTAGAGGGTTGCCTCCGCTTGCGGAGCCGTGTGGGTTCATTTCTAATTGAGTCGCACGCACATTGAGGTGCTGCTTGTGGGTGGTAACGCTAGACATATTGGGGACAGGGTGAATAAATGTTGCCAAAGCATAGTAAAAAATGATGTTGCTGGCTAGATAATTGTTAAATTTTCTTAACATTTAAGCTGCCAGTAATACTAGGCAGCCTGATGTCTCGAAAAAGATCAATATGCCACACCTAGCCTGCCGCAACAAAGTTGGTTGTGTGCGCTTATTATTGCGCTGCCACAACGTGCACACCCTCCTTATTGATGGGGGACACGTAACATTGGTTTTCCAGGTTGATCTTGCTAAATACCTCGGAAATAGCTTTACCGGCTCTCTGTGCTGTTTGCTCGCCCTCACAGAGAGCGAAGACGCTGGGGCCAGCTCCTGAGATAGAGAATCCTAGCGCCCCATTCGACATGGCTGCACGCTTGGCGTTATAAAACTCGGGAACAAGTTTTTGTCTGCGTGGTTCTGCGATGACGTCGTGAATTGAGCGGCCAATCATGGCGTAGTCTTCTTGAATGAGTCCACAAATAAGGCCTCCCAAGTTTCCTATTTGTTGTGTAGCGTTGACCATAGGAATATTGGTTGGAAGGATTTCTCGAGCCACTTTGGTCAAAATTTCGATATCTGGATGCACAACGGCAGCCCAGAGGTTTTCAGGGACTGGTAACTGGGCAATATCGAGTTCTTGATTTGAGCGTATGAAAACAACACCACCAAGCAAGCTTGGCCCCACATTGTCGGCGTGCCACGCCCCATCTGCACTCGCCTCACCCTGCATGGCAAAAGGTAGTAGCTGTTGTTTAGCGAGTGGTTCACCGATGAGTTTATTGACTGCGTAGACACCAGCCACAGCTGATGCTGCAGATGAGCCAAGACCACTACCAAAGGGCATTTTCTTATGGATTTCTAATTCGATGCCACGATCGCTCATGCCAAGATGTCTAAGCAAATCAAGCGCGGCGACACCGGCTGTATTTTTCTCAGCAATCTTGGGAAGCTTCCCATCATCCCCCGTGATTTTTGTGATTCGCAGACCGGGTTTATCAGAGTGACGCGCTACGACTTCATCTCCGGGTGCATTGATGGCAAAGCCGAGTACGTCGAACCCGCAGGCGACATTGGCAACAGTTGCTGGAGCAAAGACGCGAACTTCTTGGAGAGCATTGGTGTTCATGACTCGATAAATTTAAGCATTAAAGGGTGTTGGATGGGCATACAGATGTCATGTTTAAGCCCTATTTGCAACGCTTATCGATTGATTAGCCGTGAAACGAATTGCTGGGAACGCCACAGGCGCCTAGACCAGTGACTCGAAAAAGTCTACCAGCATCCCGCTCCTTCTTGCTGCTATGAATGCCGGTGGTTACAAAAAGCTCATCGAGATTATCGCCGCCAAAAGCGCAGGCTGTTGTTTCGACGCATGGCAAATCAATGCGATGCAGTTGTTTGCCAGTGCTGGGCTCATAACAAATTACACAAGCTCCATGGCAGAAGGCTACCCACAGGTTGTCATTGTTATCAATGGTCATGCCGTCGGGGGATGCTTCAATTTGACTTGTTGAAAAGGCAGTGCGTTCGCCGCAGAGTTCACCAGATTCAGGGTTATAGTCAAATGCCATGACTTCCAGACGAGGAGTGTCGATGTAGTAGCAGGTCGACTTGTCCTGAGTCCATACGATGCCGTTAGAGTTAGTGACTCCAGTGAAAGCCGAGTGAATCGATAGATCGGGATCGAGACGGTAAAGTGTGGCGCTTCCTGTTTTTTTGATCGTGCTTATTGTGCCCGCAAAAAATCTTCCATCAGGTGAGCATTTACCATCATTGAAGCGGTTGTCGGGGGTGTCAGCCTCTGGATGAGAAATAGGAGTGCTTTTCTTGGTTTGTTGGTTGTAGAAATGAATGCCTTTGTCTCCAGCAATGAGCAAATCACCCTCTGAACCGCTCGATGAGCGGGGCACAACGGTGCCAATACGCCCTATGTGGGCGGATACGTCCCAGCTTTTTTCGTGGCCTGATGATGGATCATATTCAAGTAGCTGGCCGGCTTCAATGTCGACATAGATGAGTCGATTATTCCACCAGAGAGGCCCCTCTCCCCACTGGGCTCGATAGCTTCCTGCAAGTTCGATGCTTTCCATGCGGGGATGCTTAGCAGTCTGTTTTTAGGCTGTCCAGAGGTAGTTTTCTCGTCAGCTGTTGTTATCCAAGAAATGCCGTTGTCATTGGGTCGAATTGGACTATTGTCTTGGGCGTTCAAATTGCACACAAATCATGGATTCGTTGATGAAAAGATATCGCCAAGTCATCAAGACGCTGTGTTGTTCGCTAGCTACGTTGTTGGGCCTCACATTTGTGGCTGAGGCCAATTTTAAGTGGGAAACGATCAAACACAATGGGCTTGATTACGTGACGTTGCGAAGCGTGAAGGATTTTTATTACTTCAACAAAATCAAATATGGTCCAGTGATTACAATGGAAACTCCTGAAGTCGCATTAGAGGTTCGCCCAGGAACCCAGCGTTGTAGGATGAATGGTGTTTTATTTATCCTTAGTCATCCAGTATTGGAGCGCAGTGGTCGTTATCTGCTGTCCAGAACCGATCTCAACAAGTTGATCGATCCTGTAATGAGGCCGACTTACATTTATCGTGCGCGTCATTTCAATACGGTCGTGATTGACCCGGGCCATGGGGGCAAAGACTCCGGGGGCTTGGGCCATCACGAAAATGAAAAAGTGTACACGCTTAAGATTGCTCGACTCATTAGAGATATTCTTGATCGGCAGGGTTACCGCGTTGTGATGACGCGGGATAGTGATGTTGCTGTCAGTTTAGCTAGTCGCGTTAGGATTGCTAATAAATATCCTGATGCTATTTTTATAAGCATACATTTTAATGCAGGGAATTCACGTGCTAATGGGATAGAAACATTTACGGTTTCGCCGGTAGGAGTACCTCATATGGGTCGTGATGTGAGGGCGGGAGATTTCCGCACAGTGCCCGGTAATGTGATGGATTCTGCAAGTATCGCCTTGGCAACAGCAGTGCATAGTAGAGCGCTTTTGTATCTGAATAGCAAGAGTGCGGGGAATGATTTTGACATTGAAGACCGTGGAATTAAACGCGCGCGATATAACGTGCTTACTGGTATTAAAATTCCTGCCATTCTGTTTGAAGGAGGGTTTCTCTCTAATCGTAGTGAAGCCACGAAAGTGCATTCTTCCGCATACCAAAAAACACTTGCGATTGCGATTGCAAGAGCGGTTGACGTATACAAGAAATCAGTTACGAGTCGCTGAGCTGATGGGCATATGGCCTCACTCTAACTGCGTAATTACAAATCTGTCGCAGTCCAGCGTATGAAACACGCAGCACTCTGTGTATCAAGATTGATGCTTGCAGTCGCGATACCGTCTTCTGATATGGTGACCTCGACGGGCTCCCAGCTATCTGGCTCAAGGTTATAGGAACATTCTGCTCCAATTAGATTTCCGTTTATGACTGAGTGGGAAATTTGAAGCTGACCGTTATTGATCATTGGAGATAATGCAAGTTCAGCGTCTAGAGCATTCATCGGATTTAGATTAAGTGCATATTCTATTCCATTAGCCAGTCCGTCGTTATCATAATCCTCACTGAATTCGCCGATGATAGGGTAGTGAGTTGATGCCCATTGTTGGTAATTTTGAACAGTGGCAATGTTTGATGGGGTGACTTCTAAAGGCTGCCCGTATGGCATCCAGATTTTACCGATTCGTGGTTTAATTTTGAGTATATAGCTCGTGCCAGTGTCGAGAGGTCCTGCTGCCGTAAACTCGTCTAAACTGACGAGGTTGTTGTTTTTTGAGATGCTGGACTGGGATAAGCTTTCCAACCATTCACAATTAGAAAATTCAATATCATCAATGTAAATCCCAACAGGGAAGCCCGCATAAGTGCCGATGTCGTATACCCCTGTTGGTGTTGGTTGGTGTAGAAGAAAACGAATGAGTATCTGGTCGCCAGTTGACTCAAGGTTGATATTTTTCAGGCTGAAGCCGTCGTCTGGTAGGCCGTTATTGTTGCCGCCATAGCTTGCTAGGCTGGCCCATGAGCCGCCGCCGTTGTTTGAATACTGAACCTCAAGCTTGGTATCAGGAGCCATGTAGCCTCTACGCATCAAGAAGGACATTAATCCTCCCGATTTTGGGAGGATCGTACGATTAATGACAATGGTCTCAGTAGACAAGGGCATTACGTTATCTGGAAAGGCTAGGCGAAAAGCTTTGTCGCCGCTGTTCCAGAAAGTAGATTGATCATAAGAGCTCCATGTGTAGGCGTCTCGTAAGTCATAGTTATCGCTGGTTCCATCGATGACGAATTCACTTGTTGCATCTTCGGCGCCCTCAGTCCACGTGATTGGGGCTACGGCGGAGACTTGGAATTGGTATTCCTCAGCGTGGTCTATTTGATTGAATGCATAGGTGGCTCCACTCTGTGGTGGTGTGGTGTTACCTGTAAGAGATGTGTTTTCGGTGAGCCTTTTGGGATTAATAATCGTTACTGAGTAGTTATGGCTTGTTGCATTGCCATTAATGCTGATATTGGAAATGGTGATATTGATCGTGACATCATGAAATTCTGCAGATGGAATCGCTGATGGGTCGTTTGATTTCCAAACGATGGTGTTATCAGCATATGATCCAAATTGCGGATTGGTAGTGATCGTCTCGAGTGAGTTACCCCCAGCGATTTGCATCTGTATATTAGCGCTGCTGAAATCTGCTCCGGGGCATGATAGAGACCATAGCCTCGGAGTAATCGCCTCAGGAATGTAGCCTGAATTTGGCCATGCAATGAATTGGGGTGAGTCAGGCGCTGCCAGCCAATCACCAATGACGTAAAGCGCATAGGCAGGGTAGTAGTTTGTATCCACCGGATTGACGTCACCTGTTGCCACCTCTTTGAGGCGAGAATTAAAGATAAAGCGTCGGTGCCCGACGTCCGAGTTTTCTGCACCACCTGCACCTTGCGAGTTTTCGCTTACATATTCATCAATGGCAGTGGGTCCATAGTGACCTATGGCAATGTTGGAGTAGTAGGCTCCATTTCTGGCAATGCTGTTGTCTTCTGCCCAATGATCTGGTGGATTGTGAGGGTTTGCAGTGCCGTTACTAACACCTCCACCAGCCTGAAACTCGGCTGTATTTTTTGAGAGCATAAAGGCGGCTGCTTGCACCGCATCTTCTTTGGTGGTGCCGTCTGGAGTATCAAAATCAGGGTTGCTGTTTACGGTCTCGCTGCTTGAGCTGATTAATATATTAGCATCCATGCCGGCCATGGCGCGATAGAAGTTGATTCGACGCTCGACGTCTTTTTTGAAGGCTGTGGATGTGGAGCCGGGGTCATTAGCCGCTATGGAGCCGTTCCATGCTAAGCGATCTTCGTAGCCAGTAGATTCTATATAAACGGAGTTCCAAAAAGAGATGACATCATTGCGAGACTGAGTGTCTACAGCGAAACCAGAACTGGCTGATTCATCACCCATTCCAGGTAGCCAAGCATCAGCTTGAGACGTAAGCAAAATTACGCAAGCCAAAGAGGACAATCCAGATGTGACACTTGACCTGGATAATGTTGTAAGGGTGGAGACCATCGGGTGATAAATAAAAATCACTAATTTGATGGAGGGAGTGGATACAATACTGATTTATGGTTAATAAAGTCAAACTATTTGGCTTTCAAAAAAATAAACCATCAAAGAGGTATTTTGAAATAAAGCTTGGGCACGCCGGTGCCATAACACTACATATTGGGTGCCAAAATAGGGCTATGCCACCTTATGTATGAGGCGCCAAGCGCTAATGAAATGGGAATGCTGCGTTATTTCTGTGGCTTACGACCATCTGTTTGCCATTAAGCTGACAGCTCGTGCTGGATAACACTGAGCCCGTAGAGGCTTGCTGTCTCGACTCTCAGAATAATGCTGCCAAAACTAATCGCTTGGAATCCTGACTGATAGGCAGCGGTGTATTCATCGGGAGAGAAATCACCCTCTGGCCCCACGAGCAGTGATATGCCACCTCGTGGCGGGTGAATGGAGAAATACTCTTTCAAATGAACGGAGCTATCATCAAGTGCCGCAACCAGACGCGTCTGGTCATGGGCGTTATTTTTTAGCCACTTATCGTAGGGTTCAGGAGCAGTAATCTCGGGTAAGTAGTTTTGACCGCATTGTTTACAGGCCTCTAGTGCGATGCGCTGCCACTTGGCGCATTTTTTCTCTGCCGACTCGGGCCGTGCTACGGTATGTGCCGTGATCAAGGGCTGGATTTTACTCACTCCAAGCTCAACCGCTTTTTGGACGATAAGCTCCATATTTCCACCTTTGGGAATCGCCTGGCACAGCGTGATTGGGTGGTTGATTTCGGGTGATACGGTTCGAGATGAAATGCGGCAGGTCACCGTTTCGCGGCTAACGACAGCAACTTGAGCGATTGCAGATGTTCCATTTCCGTCAAAAATTTCGACGTTGTCGCCTTCTTGCGCACGCATGACACGGCTGCAGTGTCGTGCTTCATCTCCAGTCAGTACCAGTTCAGCATCTTGCCATTCGTCGGTTGGGATGAAATAGCGATTCATAGCTGAAGAGAATGCGGAGGACTGCGGGATGCCTCAAGAACCAAAAAAGCGTTTGGCTTTTTCGACAAAGGATTCGTGCATGGGGTTGTTTTTGGCTCCTAAGGAGTCTGAAAATTCCTTAAGTTTGTCTTTTTGTTCGGAGTTGAGTTTGGTGGGCACTTCAACTTGCACTTCTACATGGAGATCGCCTTTGCCCCCCGAGCGTAGATCCTTGATGCCTCTGTTACGTAGGCGGAAAGTTGTTCCACCTTGGGTGCCCGCTGGAATCTTGATAGATGATTGTCCATCAAGAGTTGGTACTTCTAACTCACCGCCAAGAGCAGCAGTCACGAAGGGAAGGGGAACTTCGCAGAAAAGGTCATTCTCTTCGCGCTCGAATATGTCATGCCGTTGGATGTGCAGGAACACATAAAGATCTCCCGGTTGGCCGCCCCTCAGGCCGGCATCTCCGTTGCCACTGGAGCGTAAACGAGTGCCGTCGTCGACGCCTGCAGGAATGTTGATTTTGATACGTGTGGTTTCGTTCTTACGACCTTCACCACGGCAATCGGGGCATGGATCTGAGATGGTTTGGCCGGCACCATGACAAGCTGGGCACTCTGATTGCTGTACAAAGATGCCGTGCTGCCGGGTTACCATGCCTTGGCCACCGCAGGTGCTACAAGATTTGCGACCAGTGCCACTTTTTGATCCGGTGCTATTACAGGTCGAACAGGCCTCTAGTTTTTCAATTTCGAGCTCTTTTTGAATGCCGCTAGCAGCCTCTTCGAGAGTGATTTCTAAATCATAGCGAAGATCACTGCCAGGTTGTCTTCCGGAAGGGTCGCGCCGTCTGCGGCCACCACCAAAGAGGTCTTCGAAGCCGCCGCCACCACCACCAAAGGCGCCGCCAAAGACTTGAGAAAAGATATCGGAGGCGTCATGGAAGCCACCGCCACCAAAGCCGCCGCCACCGCCACCACCAGCCTCGAAGGCTGCGTGGCCATAGCGATCGTAAGCTGCGCGCTTGTCCTCGTCACTTAGCACCTCATAGGCTTCACCGAGCTCTTTGAACTTGTCCTCGGCTTCTTGGTCGTCTGGATTCTTGTCAGGGTGAAATTTGATCGCCAGCTTGCGGTATGCTTTTTTAAGCTCAGCAGCTGAGGAATCCTTGGATGCTCCAAGAATTTCGTAGTAGTCTCGTTTTGATGACATGCTTACTCGTCGTTTGAGGGTGTCTCTGATGCGTTGGCTCCCAATGATACAATAACATTAGACGGGCGTAGCAGACGCTCACCTATTTGATATCCTTTGCGGACAACTCGGACAATATTACCCTCATCGACTGCATCACTGGGCTCTTGGCTGAGAGCTTCATGAATCTTAGGGTCAAATTCACCGCCTTCTTCAGCCTTGATCTCGACGACGTTTTGCGAGCCGAGAAATTCCTCGATTTGTTTGTGTACCATTTGCATCCCCATGAATAACATGGATCCCTCTTCTTGAGCGGCGGCTTGCATTCCCATATCAAAATTATCTAGCACTGGTAGGAGCTCTTCCAGCAGGCTTTGGTTTCCGTAGCGAACGGCATCTAGTTTTTCGCGAGACATACGCTTGCGGAAATTGTCGAGTTCAGCGGCGTTGCGGATCGCTTGATCTTTCCACTTAGCAAGTTCCAATTGCAATGCCTCCCAAGGATCAACTTCTTGTTCTTCTTCAGTAGCAGAAGCTTGGTTTTTCGGGTCTTCTGATGCAGAGTCAGACTGCCCCTCGGCATGGTTTGCCGGGGTGTCGTTGTTGGCATCCTCGTTCGTATTAGCTTCTTCGCTGTCTTGCGTAGGCTCGTGCATGCGCAAACTCATAGCGACAGATAGCACTTCGTCAACTATTTCGTATGCCACATAGGGGGAAAATGCGGTTGACCGATATGAGAAGTAGTGGCATGGGTCTATTGTCTTGAGTCAGTGGCTTGGAAAATGTCTTTGTGTGGTAGCAGCTTTGAGTATTCTTGAAGCTCATCTCATGGTTGTCCAAACTTGGGCGTGGGTGAACATGATCAATGATCGTGTGCCACAACAGGGAGTCTCCGCGGCATTAGACAGCACCTTTAGTGGTGATTTACCATGCGCGATGTGCTGTGCTATCGCGCAAGAGCGGCAGGAAAATCAGGAGCGAGCTCCGATCCCCGAGTCAGAGCCTACTGCTAAGTTCCCGCCAGCAAGCTGGTCCACAATGGATATGGTGTTTCCACCAGCATTAACTTACTTGACCCGCTTGCGGGATATGGAGATCGAGGAGTTGGCCCGGCAGGATGAACCGTCATTGCCGCCGCCGCAAGTTGGCTAGTTACTTCATCGTTTGATTTGCCGCGGTATGCACCGTGTCGCACCACTGACCAACCATGATGAAGGGTTGATCGGTTATATTGTGCCATCATCTCGTCCAGTGACACCTCGTCGAATGGTGTTGGCCCGCCTTTTCATCGCCTACTTTATTTTAACTTATTTTATCTATGAAAAATTCAATTTTAACTATCGCCGCTATGACAGCGGTTTTTGTCGGCGCCTCTATTCTATCAGTGAATGGAGGTGTGTCTGCTACGGATGCTCAAAACACCATTGCCTGCGATGGCTGTGAGAAGCTTACGTGTGTCTGTGCTCCAAGCTGTGCTTGTGCAGCTGATGGCCACGATTATTTCCTTCATGGGCCAAGTGGCGTCATGGGAGATCACATCCACCGCAAGGGGGGGCTGATGGCCTCGTATCGATACATGTTTATGAGCATGCAGCGCAACTACGATGGAGACTCTCAGATATCTGATGCTGAGGCACAAAGTGGTTATATGGGTAGTGCTGCTGAAATGGATATGCAGATGCATATGCTGGGAGTGATGTATGCGCCCAGTGACAAGCTTACTCTGATGTTGATGTCGGCATATAAGGAAAACAGCATGCTCAATAATATGATGGGTATGCGCACTAAGATGCGTTCCTCTGGTTGGGGAGATGCCACTTTGTCAGCTTACTATGGGCTCTACAAAAAGCAGGCTAGCAGTGCTCATGTTGGCTTAGGCCTCTCAGCACCTACGGGCTCTATTGACGAGCGCATGAGTAGTGGTGCGCGCATGGGTTACCCGATGCAGTTAGGTTCCGGAACCTGGGATCTGAAGCCGTCATTGACATGGCTGGGCCAATCCGGTGACTGGTCCTATGGTAGTCAGGTCTCAGCTGTGCTTCATTTGGATGAAAATGACAACGGCTACACAATTGGTGATAGCGCGATGCTCACTGGCTGGCTTAATCGCCGTATCAACGAATGGTCGGCGGTGTCGATTCGCCTTACCGGCAAGAGCTGGGGCAATGTCGACGGTCGTGATGACGAGATGCCGACCATTGCTATGGGGCCGATGATGGGGCAACCAGTGGCTGGTGCTGTTGATCCTGACGCACGCAGCGGATCACGTCTTGACCTCTCCCTTGGATTAAGTCTCTGGGACACAGATACGGGCGCACGTTTTGCCATAGAGGCTGGGGCTCCTGTTTACCAAAACCTGGATGGCCCGCAGCTGGGCACGGAGTGGTTTCTGTCAACAGGACTGCAATTTTCATGGTGAAAAGATAGACAGTAGTAAACGTCTAAAGGTGGTTGCGCCCAGTGCGGTGCAGCCACTTTTTTGATTTAAATAACAAGATTGGGAGTCTTAATACTTAGGGTTTGTTTTTTTTGACTGGCTTGAAGCTGCATCCGCATTGGCCTCCCCCGCAGTCTTTGTCTTTGCCAAGAAGCCCTATTTTCAACCATCGCCACGCAAATGTGAAAACGGTGATGACAATGATCACCAATGCTGCGTAGGTTTGCCAATTTGTCCAATCCATCTGTGTGAGTAAATCTAAGCCATATCAGCGGAATAGATAGGGGAGTTGTTATACAAACAGACTACCGACTTGGTATACGACAAAAGCTGCTAACCATGCCACGGCCGTCATCCCGGCTAATTGGCCTATCGCCCACTTCCAAGAACCAGTTTCTCTTCGCACTACCACGGTTGTCGGCAAGCATTGCAAGGCATAGACAAAAAACACCAGCAGGCTCATCGTGGTCAATGGTGTATAAACCTTGCGACCATCTGGCCAAGTTGCTTGAGCAAGCTTGCTCCTGAGCTGCTCAAGGAAACGATCTTCATCATCAGATTCTTCAACGGAATAGGAGATTGCCAAGTTGGCATTAAACACTTCCCGTGCTGCAAAAGCCGCCACTAGTGCAGTGCCCGTGCGCCAGTCATACCCTAAAGGCTTTACTATCGGCTCAATTGCATGCCCGACTCTACCCATATAGCTCTGTTCGAGCGCAAGTGCTGGATCACTAGCGGCGGGGCTACCTTCCTTCGGTTTTGGGTAGGTTTCTAGAGCCCATAGCAATATGCATAATCCCAGAATGACTGTGCCAGCTTTACGCAAGAAGGACCAAGCCCGCTCCGCTAGATGGCGTCCCGTGTAAGACATGTCCGGCATGCTGTATTCAGGTAATTCCATCAGGAAATGTGAGGCTTCCTCATTGCCCTTAACTCTCGGTGCTAACAGCCATGCAGCAAAGAGTGCACTTGCTGTGCCCAAGAAGTAAATCGAAGCCAGCACCAGTGCTTGAATCATCGCCCCGTAGCCAGCCAATAACATGCCAATGAGGAGAGAATAAACGGGTAGCCTAGCGGTGCAACTCATCCAGGGGGCAATCAGGATTGTCAGTAAACGCTGCTTTGAGCTATCCATACTGCGTGTTGCCATAATGCCCGGAATAGCACAGGCATAAGAACTTAAAAGCGGAAGAAAAGCCCTGCCGCTAAGCCCTACCTTACACATCAAGCGATCCATCAACAAAGCTGCGCGCGCCATATAACCAGATGTCTCGATCAGGCCGATGAAAAACAAGAGCAATAAAATCTGCGGCAGGAAAATAACGACGCTGCCCACGCCCGCAATAATGCCATCAATCACCAAATCTTTGAGGTCTCCCTCAGATAATATGCCTGCGACGCTATCGCTGATGAAGCTGATTCCTGAATCTACCCAGCCCATGGGGTATTCAGCTAGGCTGAAAATGGCCCAGAAAATACCCATCATTAAGCCGACAAATACCACCCAACCGATAAACGGGTGCAGCACGATCTGATCGATTTTATCACTCAACGTGAGCCCTGGCATTCCGTTATCGGGGTCCTTGCGCCGTGCAGTCAGCAAACAAACCGATTGCACCCACTTGGTACGCGCTTTTGAAATGGAATCTTCGGGAGAGACCTCAGCACGTTGGCAGCTTGCCGCAATTTCTATACTTACCTGCTGTGCCTCTGGGCTGACCGCAGATTGCTCTGAACTTCTGTAATCTAGATCAGCCAATAAATGGATTGCATGAGGTTCGGCATTTTCAATATGCCCTGTTTTCAAATTGCCAGCTAGCTCGGTAATCGCAGATTCGGTGTGTTTGTCGGCCTGCCATTTGCGTTTAGAGGGTCTTGGTAATGGGCGCCTGACCGCATGTTTGATGTCTACTATGCCAATTGATTTATTCGCTTGGCACGGCACGACTGGCAAACCGAGCTCCTCGGCTAGCAATTCCACATTGATTCTGATGCCTTGTTTCTGAGCAATGTCGATTTTGTTCAGAGCCACTACAACCGGCAAACCAAGATCCATGACTTGGGTAACCAAGTAGAGGTGGCGCTCAAGGTTTGATGCGTCTACCACGCATACTACAGCTGCTGGTAAATCATTTCCTTCTTGATCACCCAGTAACACATCGCGGGTGATTTTTTCATCGGGAGCCTGCGGACTTAGGGAATAGCAACCTGGTAGGTCGAGCAATTCGTATTTGTGTCCGTGTGGCGTTCGCAAAATGCCAGAGATTCGCGAGACAGTAACCCCGGGATAGTTGCCGACTTTTTGGTTAGCACCCGTCAGTGCATTGAACAGCGTTGTCTTACCGCTGTTAGGATTTCCAACCAGTGCAATGGTTTCCATGAAATCTGATCAATACTGGCTTATGATAAATGACCCGAATTAAACCATTTCAGCCTCATGGATTTCTTCCACTAATACCTGATCACCGAGTTTTTTGCTGAGCGCTAGACGGGTTCCACAAACCGAACAAATCATGTTGCGACCGTCAGATAGCTTACAGATTTCCAATTCCTCGCAAAAGCCAATTTCTCTCAGTCTTTGGCATTCACCGCCTTCAAGTTGGCGAATACGTAGCTGACAGCCTGCGCTGGCCTTACTGAGGGTCATGGCGCTGTCTGCTTTTAGGTCACTTGCGATGTCTGCAATCATCTTCAACCACAATGAAGCGCAATTGAGACTCTATTGCAATAAGAATCTTCGAGCGTGCTATTTTTGGCTGCGTATCGCCCGAAAACAGCTTAAAAACGTGTAAAAATAGCTCATTTGACTTTTAAGAGTCTGATATTGGACTAAAACCCTACTCCCATCACATTTCAAAAACGTTCTGTCAGTTTATGCAAACCTCAATCAATGCAAAAATGGTCTTCGACGAAGGCTCTCATCTAGGTGCTTTCCGGCTTCACATGTGGCACCGATACCGCATCTGGCTGATGTTAAGAACTATCCTTAGCGTTGGCCTTTTGCTGACGGGCATCATCATGTTGATAAGCCGTGGGCCGCATCCGATGCCTATCTTGATGTTGCTGATCGGCACTTTTGCGCTCTTGCGCCCTCTTATCTGGAAAATGATGCACGGGCGCAACCTGCGAAAGCTTCCCGGTTATGGACAAAGTGTGATCTACACCTTTACCCCGGAGAGCATCAATATCAACGGTGAAGATCGACAAGCCACGGTTCAGTGGAGCGCCCTGCTAGAATCTGTGCCATCTAAGCATGGCCTGCTGCTCTATCACGCAAAAAAATCCTACACATGGGTTCCTTGTGAGGCATTTGACTGCCCTGAGGATTTTGATCAAGTCCGTCAATGGGCACAGAATCGATAATATTTGCTGAAAGTATCCTCATGGAAGATGAAAAAGCTTATCACAAATCGTCAATCACTTGTCTCCCAGCTTCTTTTTACGCCAATCCGAAAGTGATATGATAATGATTCTGTATCTCACACGGACATGTTCATTTCAAATCAACGTTATCTACGCCAGCTTGTATTGCTGATTACCGCATTATTACCTTTGGCATTTGTCTCCTCCTCTGTAGCAGAGGACGGCAAAACGCTCTATAATACCTATTGTTCAGCGTGCCATGCCCCTGACGGAAAAGGTGCCAACGACGGAGCATTCCCGCCCCTTGCCAATAGCCCATGGCTCAATGGCAAACACGACCGATCTATCCAGATTGTTCTCCATGGTTTGCAGGGCGAAATCACGGTTCCAACAGACAAGGATCCCAACAAGAAATACAATCTCGTGATGCCACCACAGGGGGGTGCCCTCACCGATCCTCAGATTGTGGCTATCCTCAATTATGTGAGAAACAGCTGGGGTAACAAAAACAAGCCCATCACCCTTAATGATGTAGCCAAGAACCGCCGTGCAACCGGAGCCCGCACCACCATGTGGCAGGCAGATGAGTTGCTTAAAAAACACCCGATCGAATCACGCGGTCCGCCGCCGATCACAGGCCTGATCTCGAAGGTCTATCATGGTTCTTGGAAAACACGTCCTGACTTTTCCAAGCTCGAGCCCAAAGCCACCCATGAAGAACACAAGGGGCTGATTAGCATCGCCAATGCCAACAAACCCGAAAACTTCGGCATGGTTTGGGAGGGGGAGCTTCCAGTTTCCAAGGACGGTACTTACAGCTTCACCCTCGATTCCGATGACGGTTCCGCACTCTACATCGATGGTAAGTTGGTTACTGAGGTCAAAGGCCTCGGTGGCATGGGGCGCGCCAAATCAGGTAAGGTAAAACTCAGCAAGGGCCTACACGATATCCGCGTTGAATACTTCGAATACACTGGGCAAGAGGGCATCACGCTTGCCATGCAAGGTCCCGGCATCAAATCACCTCTGAGCCTTTCTGCAGCAAAACCAAAGATAAAGACGGGCCGCAAAAGAGCGTCCATACCGATTGATCCACCCAAGAACGGCACAGCCTTCTACCGTGGTTTTATCGATGGCAGCACCCCCCGTGCCATTGGCGTCGGTTACGATGGTGGTATGAATCTCGCCTTCAGTGCTGATCACCTCGGGATCGAGCTTCTCTGGCAGGAACGATTTTACGACGGTGGGCGCCATTGGACCGCACGCGGCCAGGGCAACGAACCACCGGCCGGCAAAAACATTATCAAGCTGACCTCATTGCCGGTGTGGGCAACACTCGAGACATCCTCAGCGAAGTGGCAACCTATCAACAAAGGAGGGACCAAACGCCGCTTCCGTGGCTACCAGCTGGGCAAGAATGACAGGCCGACATTTAACTACGAAGTTGGCTCTCTCAAAGTGTCGGACCTGCCCATTCCAGAGTTTGACTCCAAGGTCATCACCCGAACTGTCACCATCGATGTCCCCAGCTCAGGTGCTCCCGAAAACCTGCACTTGCTGATTTGTAACGGGCTCGACGTCAAGGCTGCCGATAGCCCGAACACGTATCTGCTAGGAAATGCCATGCAGGTGGAGATTACTGGCGACTCAACTACTCCCGCCCTTGTTCGCAACAAAGAGCTCATCTTGCCACTGGCACTCAAACCCGGCAAAAACCAGATCACTATCCGTTACCAGTGGAAATAAAACCATCTCTCACCATGCGCTCATTATTACTTAGCCTTGTATTCATCAGCCCGCTTTTGGCGGCCTCGACCCAAGAAGACTTTTACCTTCGTGAGGAGATCCCGTTGCCGAAAGGCGAGGTCATGGAAATCGGCTCCATCGCGTTGATGCCGGACAAAAAAGTGGCGGTGACTACACGCCGTGGCGACCTCTGGATTTGCGAGGGCGCTTACGAAGAAGACCTCTCCAAGGTCAAGTGGACCGCCGCTCACCGTGGACTACACGAACCACTCGGCATGTTTTATCAGGACGGCTCGCTCGTCCTCACCCAGCGTCCCGAGGTTTCCAAACTTACCGATACGGACAAAGACGGTAAAATCGACTCTTTTGAGACGGTCTGTGCGGACTGGGGAATCAACGGCGACTACCATGAGTATGCCTTTGGCTCTCCTGCCGACAAAGACGGCAATGTCTGGGTCGTGTTGTGTTTGACTGGCTCGTTCAATGCCAAATCGCCGTGGCGTGGTTGGTGTGTTCGCGTTACCCCTGAGGGGGAAATGATCCCAACCTGCTCGGGCATCCGTTCACCGGGAGGGATTGGCTTCAATGCCGCAGGCGAAACCTTTTACACCGACAATCAGGGCCCCTGGAATGGTTCGTCTTCCTTGAAGTGGCTCAAGCCTGGTAGCTTTCAAGGGAACCCGACGGGCAACGTCTTCTACCCGGAACAGCAGGCCATTGAAGCACTCGAAAACCAGCCCAATGACAAATCCCGCATCGTTGCAGAGCGTGAACGCATTCCCAAGTTCATACCTCCAGCGGTGGTGTTGCCCCATGGAAAAGTGGGGCAGTCCCCAACCGCAGTTATTCACGACCACACAGCCGGCAAGTTTGGTCCTTTCTCCAATCAGGTTCTGGTGGGAGAGCAGACCCACTCGGAAGTGCAGCGTGTCTTCACGGAAAAAGTCAACGGCATCTACCAAGGAGCCGTCATCAAATGCCTCTCAGGTTTCCGCGCTGGTATCATCCCCATGCGTCTCAGCGACGACGGCACTCTTTTTGTGGGCGGCAGTAACCGGGGCTGGGCCAGCCGCGGGGGCAAGCCCTTCACCTTTGAGCGGGTACGTTGGACCGGCAAAACCCCGTTTGAAATTCTTGAGATGTGCGCCAAGCCTGACGGCTTTGAACTAAGTTTCACCGAAGCCGTCGATCCATCTTCCGTTAAACCGGAATCATTCTCCATGGCCGCGTGGACCTACATCTACCAGTCCAAATACGGCAGCCCGGAAGTGGATCAAGCCAGCCCAGTGATCAAGTCCGCCACACTGTCCGGAGATGGTAAATCGGTGCGCCTGGTTGTCGAGGGGCTGGTCAAGGGCCACGTGCATCACTTGAGCAGCCCGGGCGTCCGCTCAGCCAGTGGCAACAAGCTCTGGCATCAGGATGCATATTATACGCTGAACGAAATTCCTGATTAAATAGCTTTAGAATACGGCGTGTGAGGGGTGAATAGATGTTATGAGATAGGACGTCATTTTGACTGAAAGAATGGAGCTTTCATAACCGTAAAGTCACTTAGCTTATTTTATCCCGTTAAATCGTGATAAAAAAGGCCTTTTACTACTGTTTTAATGGGATAAATTTACCACATTCATCCTAGCTTCATTTTCATATGACCCAGCTTATTATCTCCCTATTGAGGATGCCTATCGTTCGGCCTTTTATTGCAACAACTTTAGCAGTTTCCTGCTGCTTATTGTCTTGTGGGGACAAGAAGGAGGCAGTTACTACAGGCGAAAAAGCTATTGATAGTAAGGAATCTCCCCAAGAGGCCGAGCCCGAGGTGGCAAAGGCCCAGAACGGGGATCGCTCGCCTCTGCCCGATAAGGTTACGTTCAATGCACATATTCAGCCAGTGATTTCCGAGAAGTGTTACCACTGCCACGGGCCGGATTCCAGTACACGTGAGCCCAAGAAAGCACCGCTGCGCATTGACCGCGAGCAGTTTGCCTTCGAGCCACGTGAGAATGGCAAGCCTGTTATCATTAAAGGTAAGCCTGCTGAGTCCTATCTGGTTGAGCTGATTAATACCGATGATCCGGAGATCAAAATGCCCCCGCCCGAGGCTCATCACACGCTCACGAACCGTGACATCGCCCTCATTGAGAAATGGATCGAGCAGGGAGCCGAGTATCAGGAGCACTGGGCATTCATCGCTCCGGAAAAGCCCGCCGCACCAGAAACAACTAACAAAGACTGGGCCAGCAATCCGATCGACCATTTTACTCTGGCGGCGATGGAGGAGCACGGACTTGAACCTAACCCCGAGCAGGCACCGCACCGTCTGCTGCGTCGTATTTATTTTGATCTCACCGGGCTTCCCCCAGCTCCGGATGAAGTGAATGCATTCGTTGCCGCCCACGCTGAAGATCCGCTCGAGGCGATCAACGGGGTGCTCGATGAATTGTTCAAGTCCTCTGCATACGGCGAAGAGCAGGGCAGGCTCTGGCTCGATGCCGCGCGCTATGCAGACACCCACGGCATCCATATTGATAATTTCCGTGAGATTTGGCCCTACCGGGACTGGGTGGTTCAGGCCTTCAACGACAACATGCCCTTTGACCAATTCACCATTGAGCAGCTGGGCGGAGACTTGATGCCCAAGCCTAGCCTCGAGCAAAAGGTGGCGACCGGATTCAACCGCTGCTTGCCTACCACGGGCGAGGGCGGCTCGATCGCAGATGAGGTGCTAGCCATGTATGCTACTGAGAGGGCAAGCACGACATTTGGTGTCTGGCAAGGGCTCACGGTGGCGTGTGCCGAGTGCCACGACCACAAGTTCGATCCGGTTTCGCAAAAAGAATTCTACCAGATTACGGCCTTTTTCCGCAACACTACGATGTCTGCACTCGATCGTAACAATCTCAGGCATCCACCCAGCATTTTTGTGGCGCGCCCTGCTGACAGGCCACGCTATAATGCCATTAACGAGGAAATTGCGGCACTAAAAAAGACAGATCATCAGACCAGGTCAAAACGTAATCAAGAGCGGGAGGCCGAGTATCAGGCTTGGCTTACCCGGCTGAAAAATCCCACACCTCCGGGTGATGAACTGCCAATCGACGGGCTGGAAATACGCCTGCCCCTGATCAACCCTACCAACAATATTTTACAGGGAACGGCCAAGGGCCAGCCGATCTCGCTGAATACTGAGATACGCACGCTACCCGGTATCTTTGGCCATGCGCTGCAGGTCGGTAACCGCCCGCCGGTGGAGGTCGGTGACTATGGCAACTTTGATGGCAAGCACGGCTTTTCCTACGGTGGATTCATCTATCTCGAAGGCAAGCCCCACGGAGCCATCATGGCCAGAATGGATGCCAACGACAATTATCAGGGTTGGGATTTATGGGTTGAGAATGGCCAAATCGGAGCACACGTCATTGAGAGATGGCCCGAGGTTTCGGTTAAGGCCGTCAGCAAGAAGCCACTCAAGCCTAAGCAGTGGCATCACGTGATGGTAGTGTATGACCCATCTAAGCGCAAAGATAGCCTGACGATTTATTTGGATGGAAAGCCGACACCTCTGACATACGTCCGCAATAACCCGGGCAAAGATATACGCACACTTGTGCCAATCACCTTAGGCAGCCGAGCAGGAAATGATTCTAGGTTAAGAGGTGTGGTTGCTGCACAGGAGCTGCAAGTCATTAGCAGAAAAATCGAACAGAGGGATGTGCAGGATCTTGCCTTTAAAAGCATGAGAAGGGGGCTGCAGCAGGCACCTATGAACAAAACACTGCAGGCTGCACTCAGGCAGCAGTTTGACATCCAGCAACCTGCAAAGCCAACACCTGAGCAGCAAAAAATCGCGCAACTCTTCAAGGAGAAGCAGGCGATCGAAGGGCGGGGGGCTCATACCCTCATCATGGACGATAATCCAAAAAGCAAAGCCTTTGCCCATATTCTGGATCGCGGCGATTACGCTTCCAAGCTGGAGAAAGTATTCCCGGGAGTGCCCGCAGTGATTGCTGGCGAGAAGCTTGAGCCAACCAACAACCGGTTGGATTTGGCCAAGTGGCTAATGAAAGCGGAAAACCCACTCACCGCCCGGGTAACGATCAACCGCCATTGGCATTACCTCTTCGGTCGAGGTATTGTGGAGACCACAGAAGACTTTGGCATCATGGGCGCACGCCCGAGCCATCCCGAGCTGCTTGATTGGTTGGCAACTGAGTTTGTTGCCAGCGGTTGGGACTTACAGCACATGTTGCGTTTGATAATGACCTCGTCAACCTATCGCCAGTCCGCGGTGATCAGTGAAGAGAAGCTGCAAGCGGATCCAGGTAATTTCTACCTTTCCCGTGCTCCACGTTTCCGTATGCACGGCGAGCAGTTGCGCGACATGGTGCTCACGACATCCGGCCTTCTTGTCAAAGGGGTTGGCGGGGCGCCAGCGAGGCCCTATCAGCCGGAGGGAATATGGGAAGCGGTGGCGATGAAACAATCCGATACTAGGCTCTACAAACCTGACTCTGGAGACAATCTTTACCGGAGATCTATTTACACGATCTGGAAGCGCACGGCACCACCACCATCCATGGAGTTGCTTAATGCACCGCCGCGGGAGACATTCTGTGTGCGCCGGGAGCTGACCAACACACCTCTGGCTGCCTTTGTCACGATGAACGATGTGCAGTTTGTCGAGGCGGTCAGGGCACTGGCAGAAAATGCTCTCAAGGCAGAAAGTGAGACATCCAAGCGCATGGACTACATTACCCTGCGACTTATGTCACGGGAGCTCGACACCAGCGAGAAAGAGCTCGCTATGGAGACCCTGGAGCAGATCTTTGAACAGTTTAAGGCGGCGCCTGAAGAGGCAGCCAAGCTCATTGACGTAGGCGAAAAGCCAGCAGAGAAATCATTGCCAGCTCCGGAGCTGGCGGCATGGACCGTCATTGCTTCCCAGATTCTCAACCTCGACGAAACACTCACCAAATAACTAACATGAATGATCTTTTTGACCTCAACGGCATTGTCAACCGCCGTCAGTTTTTCCGTAAAAACGTCACGGGCCTGGGTGCAGCAGCACTTGCCTCCTTGTTGCCCGAGGAGCTTCTCGGGGCCAGTGATCACGGCGTCGTGGGTGGCATGAAGGCACCCCACTTCGCTCCCAAGGCAAAGCGGGTGATCTACATGTCGATGATCGGGGCCCCCAGTCAGTTGGAAACCTTTGATTACAAGCCTGAGCTAGAGAAGCGCTACCAGGAGGACATCTCGGATTTCCTCAAGAAGTCCGGTGTGCGCCTGACCACCATGACAGCAGGCCAGAAGGGGTTCCCCGTGGCACCCTCTCGTTTTAAATTTAACCAGCACGGGGAGTCTGGAACATGGGTGAGTGAGTTACTCCCCTACACGGCCAAAATGGCGGATGACATTTGTGTCATCAAGTCTATGCACACCGAGGCTATCAACCATGAGCCTGCCAACCAGCTGATCTACACCGGTTCGATGATACGTGGCAAGGCATCGATGGGCTCATGGCTCTCCTACGGTCTGGGAAGCATGAATCAGGATCTGCCGACCTTTGTTGTTCTTCATGCCCAACACACTAGCCCAACTGCCAATGTGCAGGCGATTTCATCAGGCCTCTGGGGTAGTGGTTTTCTGCCTGGAAAACATGCTGGGGTGGCGTTGCGCGGTAAAGGGGATCCTGTGCTTTACTTGAAGAACTCACCCGGCATTTCCCGTGAAGTGCGGCGCTCGATGCTGGATGGGCTCAACCATCTGAACCAGAAATCCTATGAGCGTGTCGGAGATCCTGAAATTCAGACCCGTATTCAGCAGTATGAGATGGCATTCCGAATGCAGGCCAGCGTGCCTGAACTCACCGATCTCGATAGCGAGTCTGAGCACACCTTTGACCTGTACGGTGCTGAAGCCAAGAAGCGTGGCTCCTTTGCCAACTCTTGTCTGATGGCACGCCGTTTGGTCGAGCGTGGCACGCGCTTTGTCCAGATTTTCCACCGTGGCTGGGACCAGCATGGTGGCATGATGCGTGATCTTCCGCAGCAATGTAAGGATATTGACCAAGGAGCTTACGCCTTGATTCAAGACTTGAAGCAGCGTGGTATGCTCGATGACACCTTAGTGATCTGGGGTGGTGAGTTTGGCCGCACGGTTTACAGCCAAGGCGCCTTGACCGAGACCAACTACGGACGTGATCACCACCCAAAATGCTTCTCCATCTGGATGGCTGGTGGTGGTGTCAAGGGAGGTATGACCTACGGTGAAACCGACGAGTTGTCGTTCAATATTACAACACCTGACCAAGCCGTGCATGTGCGAGATCTTCAAGCAACCATCCTGCACCAGCTCGGAATTAACCACGAGCGCATGTCATTCAAGTTCCAGGGACTCGACAACCGTTTGACAGGCGTTAACCCAGCGAAAGTGGTTAAAGATATTCTTGCCTAGGAAGAGCTTGAGCTGATCTCAAAATATCATTCATTTTGGGAGCTCTCTAGGAAGTAAGCTCCAAATGTTTTGTGACTAAGTTGACCGCATTGTCTGCAGTCATGCCGTGTTGTTCACGAAGTTGGTCCACCTTGCCGTGCTCGACAAACTCATCCGGCCAGCCGATGCGCTCGACAGGGGTGTGGATATCTGAATCGTTCAGAAGCTCGATCACGCTTGCGCCAAAGCCATTGTGTAGTACGTGATCCTCCATGGTGATCACTACCTTGCACTTCTCGGCATAGGTGCGAATGAGATTGGCATCGAGAGGCTTGATAAAACGTGGATTGATTAGAGCCACGGAGTGACCTTGGGCTTCCATTTTCTCTTTAGCCTCAAGGGCAACTTCATACATGTGGCCGAGGCTAATGATGGCAACATCATTCCCGTCCTGAAGAACTTCTCCTTTGCCGATTTCCAGAAGAACGGGCTCTGATTTTGGTGTGACCCCGATACCGCCACCTCTCGGGTAGCGGATGGCGGTTGGACCATCATCGTAGTTAGCCATGGTCCAGAGCATATCGATAAACTCATCCTCGTCCTTGGCTTGCATGTGAATGAGGCCAGGAATGGCTCGCAGATAAGCAATATCGAATAGACCGTGGTGGGTAGGGCCATCATCACCGGAGAGACCTCCTCGGTCCATACACATCCTGACAGGGAGGTTCTGCAAGGCGATATCATGAATGATCATATCGATAGCGCGCTGCATGAAGGTGGAGTAGATGGTGAGGAAAGGCCTGAGTCCTTTGGTAGCATGGCCGCAAGCGAATAGAGCTGCGTGCTCTTCAGCAATACCTACATCAAAGTAACGTTCCGGAATTTCATTTTTGAAAATCTCTAGCTTGGTACCGCCCGGCATGGCTGCAGTGATGGCGGTAATTGATTTGTCTTTTTTAGCGAAATCTGTGACCGCTCGGCCATAGAGTTCTGAGTAGGTTGGGTTGTCAGCAGCTGCTGTGGAGCCATCCTCAATCTTGTACGTACCAAGGCCGTGGAATTTCCCAGGATTTTCGAGCGCGGGTTTATAGCCGCGACCTTTCTCGGTGATGATGTGCAGTATGACGGGTTGGTCTTGTGTTTTGAGATGTTCAAAGGTGCGAATCAAAAGAGGCAGGTCATGTCCATCGATCGGGCCATAGTAGTGGAGTCCAAATTTCTCAAACAGCACGTTAGGGACCAAAAGGTTTTTGGTGTTGCGCTCAACTTTGTGCGCAAATTTACGAACCGTATCACCACCAATTTTTCCAACAAACTCAGAAGCCTTGTGACGGACAGAGGAGAACATTGGGTGGGTTTGTAAGGCGTTGAAATACTTCGCCAGTGCTCCCACATTTCGATCTATGGACCACTCGTTATCGTTGAGAACAACAATCAATCGCTTGGTGGTGTGCTCGATGTTGTTGAGGGCTTCGAGAGTGGGTCCGCATGTGAAGGCAGCATCTCCAGCGACGGCAACAACATGGCTATCCTCCTCTTTGAGGTCGCGAGCCGATGCCATGCCAAGAGCGGCTGATAGAGCGGTGCCCGCATGTCCCGCGCCGTAACAGTCGTGCTCTGATTCTGTGCGTAGCAGAAAACCATTGAGACCTCCGGGAGTTCGAATGGTGTGGATATTCTCAGCACGGCCAGTCAGCATTTTGTGCACATAGCCTTGGTGAGATACATCAAAGAGGAATTTGTCTTCGGGGCTATCGAATACACGGTGCAGAGCTACGGTGAGTTCAACCACTCCGAGATTAGGGCCTAGATGCCCCCCCGTGCGCGCAAGTGAATGGATGAGCGTGTGCCTAATTTCGTCACACAGATCCTCGAGCTGATCGTCAGGCAACGCCTTGACATCCTCGGGTCCTTTGATTTTGGAGAGAAGCTGTGGTAGCTCAGAAGAGCCTGATTTCGTCGTCATTATGATCGGGTGAGGGTGAGGTGCCCTCTTGAGCGTCCTCTGGGTTAGAATTGTCTGTTGAATCTGTTGTAGTTTTGCTTGCAGAAGACTTGGGCTTAAGCGTGATAAGATCAAGTCGTTTCCGTGCATTACCCAAAACTGATTCACAGTGGCTGATGAGTTCCGCGCCACGCTCGTAGCTAGAAATGAGTTTTTCTAGAGGTAATTGTCCTGATTCCATGGTTTCGACCATCGCTTCTAGCTCTTCGAGAGCGTCCTCGAAGCTTGGGGACTTGTCTTGGACCTTTTTCTCTTTGCTTTGTTTGTTGGGTGGCATGGTATGAACTTAATCAATTGAATAGGTGACTGGGCGCTTGGAATAGTAATTCATAAGGCCGTAGCTTATCAAGGCATGATCATGTGGATAACGACGAGAAAGTGGCTTAAAAGCTTCATGAGTATCTATGAAGGGTTTGGCAAGCGCCATTCGCCCCCAAATGTTAAATACCAGGGGATATAGTTCACCATAGCTGGCTTTGGGCGTGGCAATTGACATGATACTGGCACTATTGAAAGAATAGGGAGTAATGAGAATGCCGCTGACAGGGGTATGTTGCTCGATAGCGAGAGCTTCAATGGTTTCGATTTGCTCTAGGTTTTGAGGAAGCCAGACACTGATACGGTCTGCATACCAGGCTACTGCCCAAGGTACATCTGAGATGATTACATCCTTCGGTGTAGTGTTTTTCGCGATGGTGTGATTAATTGCTTTTGGGTAGTAAGGTGGCCAATGAGGGAAGCCGCCAATGCCATCAGCGCGCAGACCAAGTTTTACATCCTGAGGGATGGACAACAACATGGGGCCAGCACTGATGACGACGATAACGATCAGGTGCGCGTGACGCAGTGAATCAATGCGTTGAGCAATTCCGAGCCGTGCCCACAGAATGGAGACCATGGCGAGTCCATAGGCCGCCATGAGAGGAGCGAAGAGGATGTGGATTTGATTTGAGTCGAGGCTTTCATCTTTCAAGCCGTAGACAGACATGCCGATACCAGCTAAAACCCACATGAGTAAGAGCGGCCAACGTAGCATTCCAAGTGCCTGACGTTTGAATGGGTGAAGTAATGCAATAAAGAATAATGGAGCAGCTAGGATGGCTCCAAAGTTGGCATGCAAATTGGAAATTTGGCCTAAGGTGGTGGCCATGATGTTGATGAGTAAGCTTTTTAGCCCTAGCTCGTGATCAGCGGGTGATAGAGAGCGCAGAATATCATCTTGGGATGAGCCGAGACCATCGTGAATCGCGTAATAAGCTGTGCCAAATAGGCTTCCCGTGGGGCTGCTATAAATGATGTAGACGACAGGCAAAACCAATACAGCTAACATGCCTATCAGAGCCGCTGCTAGGATGCCTCTGGGTTTGAAGTAGATGGCTGCAAAAATGACAAAACCAAAATACATCCAGATTGTAATCCAGTGGGTGAGGACGAGCAGGCACATGAATAAGCCGGTGACTATAACAGGAACGATTGCGGATTTGTTTTCCGACGCATTTTCTATGCTGAGCCACAAAAAGAACATCGCACATGAGAATAACAACAGCATGAGCATTTGGGGCATTCCAGACTGGGAGAATTTCCACATTAGCTCACAGAAAAGCATGAGAATAGCTACGACGGAAGCGATGGTGGTATCAAATATTCGCGATATCAGAAGGTAATTGACCCCGATGGCAAGGATGAAAAAGATGACGCAGACCCCCGCAATAACTCGATCGAGCTGGTAGATGTTTGATTTTAGCGGCATTTTCCAGCGCGCTTGGTTGCCCCCATCTACGGCTTTAAGTACTGCCGCGTAAACGACTGGATTGATTGGTGCGTGGTAGGTTTCAGGGAATTTTTGGAAGCTGGCAACACGCTCTTTGTGCTGACTTTTTTCTTCCATTTGCCAGACTGCTATAGGGCGAATCACCTTGGTCGAAAATCCATTCCCGCGAGCGATTTCTCTAGCCACTTGTGCCTGCTCCATTCCCCGGGGGGAGGACAGGCCTCGAAAGGTGAAAAATACAGCGATAATGGCAAAGCCGAGAAGTAACACAAAAAAGATGGTGCGGCGTATGATGCCCGCAGTATCTGCTGATATTTTATTTTTGATGGTAGATATCATCGTGCCTCAGGTGCGCTTTCTATGTCTTTAAGTTTTCTTTGTAGGGTCCGCCTGCTGATTCCCAGTAGGCGTGCAGCTTCGGTGCGGTTATTCTCCGTTTGTTCTAGTGCGCGTCGAATTGTGAGTAATTCCAATACATGCAAGTTGAATTCATCCTGCAACGCAAGCGGGATTTGCCGCTGTTGCTCCTCTGGGGCAGGCGTCTGAGTATCATTGATGATAGGTGCGTGCTCGATACTATTTAAAAAGTAGGGGAGATGCTGAGTGTCAATGGTATCCTCATTACTCATTACCACGCCGTGCTCAATGGCTGTCCTCAGCTCACGGACATTACCCGGCCAAGTGTAAGAGCGGAGGACGGTAAGTGCGTCATCACTCAGTGGTTTGAGTTCTTTATTGTTCTCTGCTGAGAATTCTCGTAAGAATGCTTGTGCTAAAATAACGACATCTTCCGCTCGTTCACAAAGTGTAGGCATCAAAATTCGAACCACATTGAGGCGAAAAAATAAATCCTCACGAAACTCCCCTTTGCTGACAAGCTCTCTTAAATTCTTATTGGTCGCAGTGATGACTCGGACATCAACCTTGATCGGCTTGTTGGACCCGACGCGCTCGATGGTTCGCTCGCTAAGCACACGTAGTAGTTTGACCTGAGTGGCTTGGTCGATCTCACCAATTTCATCGAGGAAGATGGTGCCGCCGTTGGCTTGTTCGAAACGGCCGATTCTACGTTGTGACGCTCCTGTAAAAGCACCTTTCTCGTGGCCGAACAGCTCGCTCTCAAGAAGCTGAGGTGATAGCGCTGCGCAGTTCACAACAAGCATTCTCTCCATTGGTCTACCACTCAATTGATGAATGGCATGTGCGACCAGCTCTTTGCCAGTGCCGCTCTCACCTTCGATGAGTATGGTGGCCCTAGTTGGGGCAACCTGGGTAACAAGATCACTCACTTTTTGCATTGCAGCCGATTTGCCGATCAAGCTTTCTAGGCCATGCTTACTGCTGCCTGCCTTTTCTCGCAGCTCTTGGACTTCGTGCTCTAGGCGGGCCTTGTCTTTTTCTAGAGATCTGCTGCGCAATGCTCTTTTTAAGAGTAGCTCGACCTCGTTAAGATTTAGAGGCTTGGTGACAAAGTTCCACGCTCCGCGGCGCATTGCCTCTACGGCTGTATCAACCGAGCCGTAGGCAGTCATCATGACTGCGACTGGTGGCTGCGGCAGTGATATCGCCTGATCTAGTAGATCCATGCCGCTGTCACCAGCAAGTCTGAGGTCGGTGAGTAGCAGGTCGATGGGTTCGCTTTTAAGGATCGACATAGCCTCTTTGATGCTTGAGGCAAGGTAGCAGTCGAATTCATCCTCAAGGGCCATTCGCAGACCGTCGCGTGTTGATTTTTCGTCGTCAACGATAAGTAGGGTTGCCATGTTCATGCTATTATGAGTCGGTAGATGATTCGACGTCGATGACCGAGGTCTCATGCTTGTTGTCAAGAAGTCTGATGTTGCGATCTTTACGGGGGATGGAAATGTTCACGGTGGTACCCTCGCCTGTAGTGCTCTCGATTTCGATTTCGCCACCATGTTCGCGCACGATGCGTCGGACGATTAGCAGCCCCAGGCCAGACCCTGATTTTTTAGTGCTTTGGTATGGTTCGAAAAGGGATCCCATGATTTCGGGCGGAATGCCCGACCCGTGATCGCGAATGGTGAGTGTGAGCTCGTAGTCAGTCACATGAGATGAAATATCGATCAGGCCGCCCGTGGCAGGTAGCGACTGAAAGGCGTTTTTAAGTAAGTTGTAGAGCGCCTGTTTAATTTGGCCGCCATCAAGTGGTAACAATGGTGCGCTCGAGCATAGATCTAGACTGACCTTGACGTTACGCTCTTCGAGTTCGGGCTCTATAAGACTGAGTGTATCACGCAATAAATCGTGGATTTGAAGTGATTCCCGCTCTGGCTGGGTGGGGCGAATGGCCTGAAGGAATTGCTTAAGAATGGTGTCTAGCCGGCGAATTTCACCTTGGGCTGTCTCGAGGTGTTGCGTTAGATCTTGCTGCTGCTCGCCGGAGAGTTTTTTGATTTTTCGCTCAAGTAATTGCAGATGAATATCAAGAGCATTGAGTGGATTGCCAATTTCGTGAGCAACACCAGCAGCCAATAAGGTGAGGGCGTTGAGTTTTTCGCTTTCAACATTTTCCTCAGCTTTTTGGCGCGATTGCGTGATGTCTCGCACCAGCAAGACATAACCCAGCATGTGCTCGGCTTTCTCGACCTCACCTTGAATCGGTGAGAGGTAAAAATTCAAATAGCGCTGCTCCGGATAGAGGATTTCCATATCGCGGCTGACAACACGACCGGGGTCAGCGAGTTTATCCCAATCAAAACCACGGACTGTCGCAGACAGTGCCTGGCCGATACTTGTGTCGGGATCGATGCCAAAGATGCGATGGCACGCCTTGTTTACATATGTGATTTGGCCATCTGGATCGAGGATCATTACCCCTTCTTGGAGTGCTTCGAATACACTTTCGAGAAAGCCCTTTTCTCTGACAAGGCGCATGATCAGCCGTTGCACTTCCTCAGGCTCAACTTGATCAAGTCGAGTAATGAGTTTGTCGAGGAAGCCGGATTTCATGATGGGCGAGATTTCGTTGCAGAAAATGCTGGAATGCCATACGTTCTATTCAATGACTGAAGCGTTGGTAGTATTGTGTAGCTTCCCTGACAGGGAGAAGGCGCGACAGATTGGCACACATTTGGTGGAAAGGCAATACGCAGCGTGCATTAATATCATGCCTGCGATGGAGTCTGTCTATTGCTGGGAAGGCGAGCTCTGCCACGAGCAGGAGTTTTTGCTCGTTATTAAGACCAGTCGCGGTGCTTTTCGTCGGCTTGGCCGCGAACTGGCCAGCCTTCATCCTCATGATGAACCAGAAATTCTCGCTCTACCAGTTGCGGATGGTTCGTCTGGGTATTTGCGATGGTTAACGGATCAAACTCATTAGAATTGAGCGTTTGGATGATATTTGGGTTCAACTGGGAAGTGTATAATTAGCTGCTTGTTCGCCGAGATTATTGGGGGCACTAATATAATGTGCATTTCGATGACGCTTTTTATTGCGCATAGTCAAAAACCAGTTATAAACTATCCCCCCCAAGTGCTTGGCAGATTTTTACTAGGTAAAATGCCTGAAGTTATCGCGCTCTAAGTTTTTGGACCTAAAATTTAATTTTGTTAGTTGTCTGCAAGGGGATTTCCGCTGAGGGTAACGACATATCAATAACCCCTTACATAGTCCTATTTTAAAAAGGTTACATCGGAATGAATCCAGATAGAGCAACACTCAATTTTCTTAATAGTTTTCCAGAAAAGTCACGCGATCGAGGCGAGGCGTTACAAGATGACGGTGCCGTCACTCAGATTTTTGGAAACCATCTTTTCATCCAAGGCAGGGTAGAGGACTCCACCGGTATATTTCGGACGAGTCTCCGCCTGCAAGGAAACCGCTGGTTTGGCAGCTGCACGGCTGAAGATGAGGTTGTAGCAGGTGCATGCATGTATGCCACTATGATGGAGCGCATGCATCGCGGTGAGGATTTACCGGAGAGCCCGAATGAGTTCGACGATACGCCCATCATTGATGTCATCGAAGAGAAGCTTGATAGAGAACTTGATGATAAAGAGGCTGATTTCGTCAATAAGCTCGAAAAACGATATCGGCGCTATGTTATTGAAGGGGAGATTCACGATCACGACCTGGTCCGTTTGAACCCTCGTTGGGATATTGTTAGCTATGACCCTCTTGAGTTGTGGCCAATGCCGCCCGGCGACATTCTTGAATTTTGGAACTACATAGCCTATGCGTTCTACAAGAAGAAGCTGCCCTATGCAGAGTTTCTCAATGCAATTACTGACCTCGAGGCGGTTCAGAAGAAGATGCATGAGTGGGAGCGCGAGCGTGAGGTTGCTGCATGGTATGACCGCATCGAGAGCGTCAACGAACGGCCCCCAATGGACAAGCCAGTCTATGCTTCTTTCCGTCTGCTCTCAACCATTAACGAGGCTCGCGTTGAGTTTCGCGAGGGAGATCAACAAGGTGAGTGGCTTCCACTGCGTGAGAAAGCCGACATAGACCGCTTTGTAGCACTCTTCGCTGATGCGGCATTGCGTATGGATGCCCCTAGTCAATTGATTTGGGACCATTTTCTAGGATTCTATCAGAGCGAGGGTGATGCGCGTATTGATCTTGATCAAGAGACCTCGTGCCAGTTTATGAATCGCATATTCAGGCAGCCAGCCCTTACAGGCTATGTGGTCAATTTAGATGAACGTGAGTTCAAAGTAGTTGACAAACCTTTGCGCTGGATTTGTGAAGACGATCCATACATGCCCTCATCATTTGCGCTCCAGCTAGTCACATCGGAAGGTGAGCATGTGACTCACTCAGTTCGTTTGCTGCCTGGTCGTGAGGTTCTCTACCAGTCTGATGAAACTGTATTCCCTGGTCCGCCTCGTTGGCTCAGTGAGACTGATATCCAGCCTCGTTATCATATACCCAAAGATGTCATAGACAGCCTTGAGGGTGTTGAATTTCTAAGAAAAATTGGATCTAGCTTGCCCAAGTCACTGCGCAAGCGAGTGACCGATCTCGATCTGTATCCACGCTTCAAGATGAAGCTGGAGCAAGGCTTGACTGCTGCTGAGACTGAGCACCTCGTTATTGATGTCCGAGCTCTTGAGAAAAAAGAGAGGCGCGAGGAAAAACGCATCAAAGACGAGTGGGAACTTGTCGAGCAAAAGCCGGTAAAGGGTAAGCAACTGCTCCGTTTCGCTCGAGAAGAGCTATACCCAGTGCCAAGCTTGTTGGCGCAAATGGGACTGACCTATGACGAGAAGCTGGATGCCTTCAAATCCAGAATCACTAAGCAGTTTCCAGAAAAATTTGCTGAGTGGGCCAAGGCCTTGCCTGAGTCCCTCGTTTCTGAAATGGATGGAAAATTGCAGACGCTGCTTGCCGACCCTGTGACAGCGGCTATCCGCTTCGAGGTTGTCAATCAAGAGATCGACTGGTTTGACCTGCGCATTGTTATTGATGTCGAAGGTGTCACCCTCAGTAATGCTCAAATCCGTTCGTTGGTTGCGGCTCGTGGTGGTTATGTACGCATGGACGATGGCGGCTGGATGCGACTAGAGATTAAGCTTGATGCCGATCAGCGTGATGCGGTTACCCGATTGGGCCTTGATCCGTTTGATTTGACGGGGGAGACGCATCGCATGCATGCTCTTCAATTAGCTGATCCGAAAGCAGCTGAAGTATTTGATCCTAAGGCGTGGAAGCGCATCAAGGACCGCGCCCGCGAAATTCAAATTGAGGTTCAGCCTGAGGTTCCCGAGGGGCTACAAGCAACACTTCGACCCTACCAGGTGGAGGGTTTCCACTTCCTCGCTTATCTGGCTACCAACCGATTTGGAGGTCTGCTTGCCGATGACATGGGACTGGGTAAAACGATCCAATCGATCACCTACTTGTTGTGGCTCCGTGAAGAGGAGGCCAAGGACAAGGGCGGCATGGACAAAGTAGCTCCATCACTTGTTGTTTGTCCGAAGTCCGTTATCGATGTCTGGCATGCTGAAACTGAAAAGTTTGCGCCTGAGCTCAGAGTCAAAATTCTACGCACGCGCGATGATCTCGACTTGAAGCTACTCGAAACTGAGGTCGATATTTTCGTGCTCAACTACGCCCAGCTTCGCCTCTGCGGTGAAGAGTTAGCGAAGGTGAAGTGGCTAACCACTATTCTGGACGAAGGTCAACAAATCAAGAACCCCGACTCCAAGGCTGCGAAAGCAGCTCGTGATCTCAACTCAAAGAACCGCTTAGTGCTGACAGGTACTCCGATTGAGAACCGACTGATGGATATGTGGTCCTTAATGGCTTTTGCAATGCCCGGTGTTCTTGGTAGCCGTGCTTACTTCAAGAAACGCTTCGACAAGCGCAAGGACCCAAGTGCACAGAGCCGACTCGCTTCGCGTCTAAGACCATTCCTGCTTCGCCGGACCAAGCTACAGGTTGCGAAGGACCTACCACCACGTACCGAGGAGGAAGTCTTTGCCGAAATGGAGACGGTTCAGTCAGAGATGTATAAAGCTGAGCTCAAGCGTATTCAGAAAGCACTGTTAGGCTTCGATTCAGATGAAGCCGTGAAGAAGAATTCCTTCGCTATTCTTCAAGGCTTGATGCGTTTGCGTCAGATTTGTTGTCACCCTGGTTTGATCGACCCTAAATTCCTCAAGGAAGAGAGTGCCAAGATGAATGCTCTGTTTTACTTGCTCGATCAACTCCGTGAAGAAGGTCACAAGGTGCTCGTCTTCTCCCAGTTCGTGTCCATGCTCGATATCATCAAGGCGCGCCTTGAGGTGGAGAGCCGACCATTCCATTACCTGACTGGCCAGACCAAGGACCGCAAGGGCGTCATCGAAAGCTTCCAGACTACCAAGGATCCATCGGTATTTATGCTCTCTCTGAAAGCGGGCGGTGCAGGTCTTAACCTTACATCGGCATCATATGTAATTCTTTACGATCCATGGTGGAACCCTGCGGTTGAAAATCAGGCCATTGACCGTACTCACCGAATTGGACAAAAAAACAAGGTGATCGCTTACCGTTTGCTCACTCGTGAGACTGTGGAAGAGAAAATCCGTATTCTTCAGCATCAGAAGACACAGCTTGTTACCAACGTTCTCGGAGACGAGGGCTTCGCAACCAGTCTAGCGATGGATGATCTTGCCTTTATTCTCGGTGCCGGTGGCCGTGAAGAGGAGATTGTCGCTGAGGATGAGATGCTTGAGGAGAAGAAAGCCTCAAGTGGGGCTTCAGATCTGATCGACGTCAGCGCGGTAAAAATACCCGCTAAAAAAGCGGCAAAAAAAGCAGCGAAGAAGACAGCCAAGAAAGCAGCCAAGAAAGCAGCCAAGAAAAACGCGAAGAAGTAAGATGTCTCGATAGGGCTTCAGAGATAGAAATCTGGGGCCTATCAGCTATTGTCTCTTCCTCTGATGTGGCTATGATGAAGGGGTGAAAAGTTTTTTTGTTGCTCTTGCTGGCCTTTTATCTGGTCTTTACCTCCTCAATCCGACGTGGGGAGTCATCGAGCTCATTCCCGACAACATTCCCTTCGTCGGTAACTTAGACGAGGCCACCGCCGCTGCAGTCTTTATCGCTTGTCTGCGCTACTTTGGTGTCGATGTCACTCGATTTTGGACTCGGAAGCGTCTTCCTGGGAAGCTCGATGAGGGAAGTAGTAAACGACCCAAGTGATAGGTATGGCACAAAAAACTCTCATTTTGGCTCAAAGATGGGTTGAGGTGGGCTTATTTGACAATGTAATTACATTGAGTGCTTGTCGTGTCTGCTTTTTTGAGCTACTAGTATTTGAAAAGAAGCTTTTCTCGTGATCGCATTTGATAAACACTGCTTGAGCGCTGTTTGTCTGAAGTAGATCAACAAAGGCCAACCTAAATCTATGACTACCATGAGAACCCATTCTCTATTTCGCCAAGCTCGTATGCGTGCCAATGGATTTTCCTTGCTCGAACTGCTGGTCGTTATTTCGCTCATCGCAGTTCTGATGACTGTCGGGTCCTTTGGGATTAAAAACTTTAGCAAGGCGAGTGGGGTCAGCTCGGGAGTTCCCATAGCTCAAGGTGTTTTTGCCCAGGCGAGAGCACTCGCAATCGAGAAGGGGACTGATACTCGTGTGTTGGTCCACTTTTATAATAATTCACTTCGGCTCAACCGGGAACGCATGCTGCGTTATATGGTGGTGCAGTATTTTGGTGACCCCAACAATACTCCTTCAGACCCCTCAGATGACGAATGGGTGACAGCATCCAAAGGGGTGAAGCTTCCTGACGGTGTCTTTTACTCACCAAATTTGAGTGGTCGCAATAGCGCACCTAATGTCAAAGGTGGGGACCCTGTTCGAACAGTTGACACTCGTCTTCCGGGTCAAGGAGTCAACGTTGTCTCAACCTGTTGCCAATATAAATTTAATTCACAAGGTATCATTATTGAACCTGCGCCAGATAGCGGGATATCCTACGGAAACAATCCACCACGCTTTGTCATCAGGGCAGGTTCTCTGGCTCCAGGGCAGACCGAGCCTACTGCCGCTGGTGGTGCGGGTGAGAGAAACGTGGGAGGTTTTGTCATCTGGCGAAATGGACGCACCTCGGTATTCCGTCACCCAGACCAAGTATTTAATTAAGATCTTACATCCTTCCACTTGTTATGAAAAAGAAAGTTGCAGTTCACACGCACGCTAACAAAAAATCAGGTTTCACCCTTGTCGAGACTGCTATTGCGATGGGCATGGTTGCAGTAATGATTTCCTCTTTTCTGGTAGTCTTTGGGCCAGCAATCAAAGGAATTGAAAAATCTCTCAGTGCTAAGGAGGCAGACAGGCTCACCAGTGCTCTCGAGCTGGAGTTGGGG
>CBFHPA010000005.1:0-73263 GCA_965657565.1 Oceaniferula sp. | reverse complement strand
TGGTTGCTAGCCTAGGTGAGGATGGCGTGGTGATCGCTGGCCTTGGCCTGATGGTCTTTGCCCCGGTGGCCGCTTTTTTTGTTTTTCTGGCAGTCGTCCTTATCGCCGTCTGGCTATCGCGCAAAACCTTTGGCACCATCCGCCATGGATACTCAGCCCTGCGCAATAAAAACAAAGCCGTGCCACCCACGGTAGGTTCACCATAAGCTCGGGGCATTAGGCGGGCACTCAAACTTGGTGGATTCAGAGGATATGCATTCAACATTCACTATTCAAAATTCTTCCCAACTCGTCTCCGGTAGTCTAAACACAAGCCAGCCGCGACTTTCGAGCCGGTTTCCTAGGCATGTTTCTGCTAAAAAAACTATTTCAGCTACGCGACAAGACGCACGACGAGGATGAGAAGCCATTTCTTGAGCATCTCGAAGACCTCCGTATTGTTATCACGCGTGTCGTGCTGACTTTACTCATTGCGATGGGCTTTTGCTTCGCCTTCCGCAACGAGCTCATGGAGATTATTCGTCGCCCCGTCGAGCAGGTATGGCTGGTAAGCCAAAAAGAAAAAATGCCTGAGGGCCGCATTAAGCTGGATCTTGAGAGTTGGGAGATGGCGAAGAAGGCCGAGCGTGACACCGCTGATTTCAGCTCAGGTCAGCGTGACTACTACTTCAAACACATAGATCCCGAGGGCATACGAAACCTCAAATTCCACACCGATAGTGTGCGCTACTACCGCGCCGCGGTGGACATGGAGAACAGCCATCAATCTGGATCTGCATTCATCAAGGATTTCCCGGGGATTTCTGAAGACATGCGCGATCAGTTAGTGGCGCTGATGGATGAGGAAAAGCGACCAGATGCAGCGGTAGACTCACGTGGAAAGCTAGTGCTGATGCAGGCACTCAACCCGACCGAGGGCTTTATGCTCTCGATCAAGCTATCTCTCTTTGCCGGCATTGTTCTCTCATTCCCTCTACTACTCCTCTTCACCCTTCAGTTCATCCTTCCCGGACTCAAGAAAAACGAAAAGCACGCACTCTGGCCAGCAATGATTATTGGGTTTGGGTTATTTCTTGCAGGTGTGTTTTTCTCCTACTTTTTCGTGTTACCCAAAGTCTTGGATTTCTTCTACAACTACAGCCAAGAAATGGGGGTCACCAATGAGTGGCGTATCGGCTATTACATTTCTTTTGCTACTCAGTTCACCTTGATCTTCGGTCTCGCCTTTGAGCTCCCCGTTGTAGTGATGACTTTAGTCAAGCTAGGCGTGCTCAACTACGAGATCATGCGCAATACACGATCGTATGCCATCCTTGCCATCGTGGTTATCGCCGCCCTGATTACCCCCACACCTGACGTCGCGACCTTAGCCTTCTTGGCTGTCCCAATGATTTTGCTCTACGAAATGTGCATATGGCTCTCTTATTTCCATAAGCGCAAACAACGCGAACAAGAATTGCGCGAACGTGAAGAGCTACGCCAGCAAATCCTTGCCGCCCCACCTGCTTTCGCCACCAGCCGTGATGACGAGGATTACTGGCACGATGAGCACGATGAACATCATGACAGTGACTACCATGCTGATGGGGAATCTGAATACGACAGCGACCATCACAATCCCTACCATCACCACGATGATGAATATGACGATCACAGCGATATTGGTGCAGATGTTCATTCTGAGGATGACGCGCCTCACGACGGTGACGAAGGTGATGAAGATGACACTGGCACCTATGACTTTGCGGATGATGAGCTAGCCCTCGAATTTGGTCACGATAATGACGAGGCAACCCAGCAGACCGAATCAGGCACAGACGAACCAGAAGAACCTAATGACTCCGATAAACCTGAGAAGGATCATTAAAACACAGCCATACTACCAACCCTCTCTAACATGCACTCAATGACAGGATTCGGCCGAGCCGAAAATGCTACCAATACTATCGTCGCTCGCGTGGAAGCAGCCTCGGTAAACCGCAAGCAGGGCGAAGTACTTGTCAAGCTGCCGCGAGCTTATGCGGAGCTTGAGGCCAGCATTCGCAAAGCGGCCATGCAAAAGATTTCTCGCGGCCGAGTATCCATCAACATTCATTTGGAAAAAGCACACGGGGCAACAAGCGCCATTCGCATTAATAGCTCCAGAGCCCGTGCACTAGAAGCTGCATTCACCGAGCTTTCAGACGCGATCGATCGCCACGTGCAAGCTAGTGCCACCGATTTCCTACGTACTCCTGAGATTCTCGAATTTGACGAAGATTCAGCGGATTCGAATGAAGCACTCAGGGCGATCACACCCGCCCTCGATGCAGCCTTAGAGCAAATGATCTCAATGCGTGCTGATGAGGGAAAGCATCTGCATGTCGATACTCAAAACCGCATATGCAATCTTGAGACTATCACTCAACAAATCGAAACAGAGGCCCCTTCAGTCATCATTAAACATAAGGAAAATCTTCACCGTCGACTCGCTGAGTCAGGACTTGAGCTCGACCTTGATGACGAGCGTATTCTCAAAGAGATTATTATTTTCGCCGACCGCTCAGATATTACCGAAGAAATAACCCGCTTACACTCCCACTTTGAGAAGTTTCGGCAGTATTTGGGCCAGGATGAACCCATTGGTAGACCGCTTGATTTCCTCTGCCAAGAGCTCAACCGAGAGTTCAACACTATTGGGTCAAAAGCAAACAATGCCGTTCTCGCCCAGCTCATCGTCGATGCCAAAATCGAGCTAGAAAAAATCCGCGAACAAGTTCAGAATGTGGAGTAATCTGCTCCCTACCCCTTTAATAATTCATTGTCATTCTTCGATACAGACCAGACATCACTGAAGATCTGCGGCATTACTCTCCGTGAGGATGCTGAAAGGCTGATCTCGATGGGTGTCGGTGCAATGGGTATTAATTTCTGGCCGCAGTCGAAACGGTATTTGAGCCCCAAAGCTGCCAACTCCATATTGACTGACTCACATGGACGGATCACACGCGTAGGTGTCTTTGTCAACGCGGAGCCGTCGTTGCCTCGGCAGCTTCTCGAAGACGGACTCATCGATGTCGCCCAGTTCCACGGTGACGAATCACCAGAATACTGCGCGCCCTTTGCCGACGATTCGCTGCCCTTCATCAAGGCGATCGGAGTAAGTAACAAAGCCTCGCTGGAAAACATCACTGACTATCGAGCCAGCGCCATCCTACTCGACACTCCCGCACCAGGTGTATATGGAGGAACCGGCGAAGTCTTCGATTGGACTCATGCACGAGCTTTCATTGCACAACACCCAGAAATCCCCGTCTTACTGGCAGGAGGCATCACCCCCAAGAATGCCAGCCAAGCAATCAAAGAGGTCCACCCTGCAGCAATAGATATCGCCTCGGGAGCTGAGCTTTCGCCGGGCGTCAAAGACTTCGACAAAGTGGCCGCTCTGATGCGGTCGATCACCAAGCCCAGAACATCGTGAACTTGTTCTTCATATTTATCGGTGGCGGTCTAGGGGCTATATCGCGATTTGCACTTTCATCAGGCGTGCAGACTCTAGCAGAGCAAACTCGTTTGCACCGCATTCCGTTAGGCATTCTGACATGCAATCTTCTCGGAAGCTTTTTGATAGGAGCTCTCTTTGGTTACATCGCCTCACGATCTAATGGACATCCAGCATGGTTGCATCCCTTCGCCGTGACTGGCTTTTTGGGGGCTTTCACGACATTTTCGACTTTCGCTCTGGATACACAGAAACTCTTTTCATCTGCGCCCATGCTCGCTATTATCAACATTGCTGTATCGGTCCTCGGCTGCCTTGCCGCTGTGTGGCTTGGATTCAAATTAGCCAGCTAATGAACTAACCAAAGAGCAGGCTGAGGGCTTTTTATTTAAGCCACACTACCCAAATATAACGAACTCCAAAAAACATGAGAAACCTCAAGGACGGCATCCGCTCACTCGTCAAAATTGATTTCTATGGCAATGTGCACAAGTACTTTCGCGGCACAGATAAAGAGGAACGATTTGCCAATGAAATACGTGTGCTTAAAGCACTCGAAGAACGCGGCTGTGATTATGTGCCGCGCTACATTGATTCTGATGACAGCGAGCTACACCTCACCACTACCAACTGCGGCTCTCCAGCACCGGATATCTCGCAGAAAAAAACCGACAAAATCTTCCATGACTTAGAGGTAAATTTTGGCGTTCGCCACGATGATCCATTTTCACGTAATATTACCTACGACCCAAACGAGGGAAGATTCTGCGTCATCGACTTTGAGCTGGCTACGCTACTGGATATGCCTCAGCAGGATCCAGATCCATCCTGACCATCGATACTCGTGCCCGAAGATCCAAATCCATTCATACTAGGCGCTTCGTCCCCGCGGACGGATCCACGCTCTGTAGCCATCACCTGGTCAGCGGATTCCGTATCTGGCACCAAGAAGCCAATCAACGATGATGCATGGCTGGCATTTGCATCGGACATCAATGGGGCATCGCTATTAGGACAGGATGGCAGGCATTCACTCGAATCACACGACCTGGTATTTGCGGTCTCTGATGGCATGGGCGGCGGCAACGCTGGAGATGTCGCCTCACGACTATTGCTGGAATACCTCAGTGAAATGATCCCGCGCACCTTCAAAACAGCAGCATCTGGTCTGCACCCAGACTACCTCCACCACATGCAACAAGCCATTCAGGCAGTGCACTTGGCCATCAATGCGCACGCAGCCGAGGATGAGGATAAAAAAGGCATGGCTGCTACGCTTGCGCTTGCTTGGTTCACGCCAGAAAACCTTTATTTTTGTAACGTCGGAGACAGCCGACTATATGTGAATCGGGTCCATAACAATAATAGCTCAACCACCCAACTCACAGAAGATCACACCTTTGTATGGAAAAAGCTTAACCGAGGTGAAATCAATGAGCGCGAATTTCGCAACCACCCCAGAAGATCTGCATTGTACGAAGTAGTCGGCGGTGGGCACCGTTCGGTCAAACCTTACATGGCGACTTTCCCATACCAATCAGGCGATCGCTTCCTGCTTTGCAGTGACGGCCTAGTTGATGGTCTTTGGGAAAAGAACATCCATGCCGCATTTTTAAAAAACACAGACTCGACAAGTGAGCTCTCTGAGGCTCTCATATCCCGCGCTGTCAATAATGACGGCAGAGACGACACCACGCTAATAGCTCTCGAAGTGCACAAACTGGCTGATAATGCTTAAGTTTACCTCGATCTTCCAGAACTGGCACGGTATCTGCTTGATATAATTCGCTATTGCTCAGCCACAGCAACAAAGTGGCACTACAGACAACAAACATATCCATCATAGAAAAACATCATGGCTAAATACAGACTCGATTACATATGGCTCGACGGTTACACACCTGTCCAAAACCTCCGCACCAAGTGCATGCTCAGGGACTTTGATGAGTTCCCTACTCTCGACCAACTTCCTGACTGGGGCTTTGACGGCTCCTCCACTCAGCAAGCTGACGGCGGCGACTCAGACTGCGTGCTCAAGCCCGTAGCTCTTTACCCCGACGGTACACGTGAGAATGGCATCCTCGTCATGTGCGAGGTCATGCTGCCTGACGGCTCAGCTCACCCTTCCAACGGACGCGCCACTATTCCTGACGATCCCGGCACATGGTTTGGTTTCGAGCAGGAATATTTCCTCATGCAAGAAGGTGTGCCTCTCGGGTTCCCCAAAGGTGGATATCCTAACCCACAAGGTGAATACTACTGTGGTGTTGGTTTCGCCAACGTTGGCGGTATTGCTCGTGAGATCACCGACACTCACCTTGACCTCTGCCTCTACGCAGGAATCAACCACGAAGGCATCAATGCTGAGGTTGCTAAAGGTCAGTGGGAATTCCAAGTATTTGCCAAAGGCTCCAAAAAAGCTGCTGACGACATCTGGGTAGCACGCTTCCTCCTGCTTCGCCTCTGTGAAGAGTTCGAAGTTGATGTAGAGTGGCACTGCAAGCCAATCACAGGCGACTGGAACGGCTCAGGTATGCACGCTAACTTCTCTACTGAGCACCTCCGTGAAGTCGGCGGCAAGGACTACTTCCTCAAGCTCATGGATGCCTTCGAAGAATTCACTGAAGAACACATCGCCGTTTACGGCCCAGACAACGACAAGCGCCTCACAGGCCTCCACGAGACCCAGTCTATCGACAAGTTCTCTTGGGGTGTAGCTGACCGTGGTGCTTCTATTCGTGTCCCCCACGGCTTCGTCAAAGACGACGCATACAAAGGTTATCTCGAAGATCGTCGCCCTAACTCACAGGGTGACCCATACAAGATCGCTGGACGTATCCTTCAGACCATCAATTCGGTCGAAATCTAAATACAAGACTTCAACAATATTCTCAAAGGCACCCCACAATAAGGGGTGCCTTTTTTTTGCGCTTTTCTCTCCGCACTTGGCCAGCAAGCACCTAGCTACATAAGCAAAAAAAAGAGCACCATGATGTGCCCGCATTGATTACAATCTGATGTTTGATCGAATTACCAATCGACGTTGATGCCACGAGTGTCAACGTGGACAAAGGCCGAGTAGCGACCAATACCGCCTTTGAACAAACCCTGATTGCGTAGCTCCTTAGCTGCAGAAGCCACATAGTAAGTAGAAACGCCGTGAAACTTGATATCACATGCCATATTTTGCATATGGTATGACTTTGACCTTCCGCCTACAGCTCTGTTGTAACTGGGACTTCTGTATGCAGATGCAATTTCTTTGAGAGGAGAACCTATGCGAGTAACGACCTTGTCGATCAACTTTAATGTCGGACCTACTTTTTTCCAGTAGCTCATGGGAGGCAAACTGTTCGCCACCCCACCTCTGGATTTGAAATGAGGGGAAAGCACCATACGTGGTGTGATATTGCGCAGATTAAGACCTTGAATATAGCGGGCGTATCTAGTCACATCGGATCCTTTTGCCTGCACCCACGCGTGAGGTATACCCGGCACAGGTTTGTCACCAATCAGACCGAAAAAGGCCGCCCTGCTTTTCGGTGCTCCTATCACGATCCCTGCCGCAGTAATACCGGCAGCACTGAGAAATTTTCGCCTGCTAGCGTAATTAGATTTGAGACACGCAGGCACACCCCCACCGACGAGTAGACGGTCAGAATTGTTTGAGGGAGAGCCCAAAGCCATAGACGGGTGAAACCTGCCTCAAAACTCTACTTTTGGCGAGCGCATTTTTTGACCAATCTGTCATCTAACTCGATAAAAACCAGCGAAGTATTACTCCGTAATGGTTTAAAGCTAAGTCGCCTGACAAAAAAAATGAATCCTCCGATCGAGACTTGGTCCATCTCATTACCAATGCGCTACAAACCCTCCTTGTCTGCAACATGCTGGCGAAAAATAGCCAACTCCTTTTTCACCACGGGCAGCAGAAAATAAAGACCGACCATATTGGGAATAACCATCGCAAAAATCATAGCGTCAGAAATTCTGATGACATTACCGAGTGAAGCCACGGAGCCAACAACGACAAAGCCACAGAATAAGAGCTTATAGATTAAAATGGCTGTTTTGTGAGGTCCGCCACACAGATAAATCACAGCCTGCTCCCCATAGTAGGACCAGGAAATCATAGTCGAGAAGGCAAACAATAACACCGCAACAGCCAAAAGTTTAGGGAACCATGCAAACTTTTCTCCGAAAGCCATCGAAGTCTTGGCAATACCCTCTATTTTATTGATATCAGCCACATTGACCCAGAGGTCTTGGTCATTACCTTCTTGCCAGACCTTACTGTAGGTTTGACCCGACTCTTTATCCTGAGAACTACCCAGAAGTCGCAATTCGTCACCTTTGTCGACCTGCTGCACCACAGCAGCACCAGCCAGCGGCATACTGTAGAGCTCGGCCGAATCAGACTTAACAACGCCGTCCACTTTCCACACACCGGTGACAATAAGCACAATTGCGGTCATAGTGCATACGACCACCGTGTCAGTGAATGGCTCGAGCAAGGCGACAATACCTTCACTGGCGGGCTTGTCTGTTTTAACCGCAGAGTGGGCAATAGGAGCTGAGCCCACGCCCGCTTCGTTTGAAAAAGCAGCCCTTTTGATACCCTGAATAAGGACACCAATCAATCCACCCCCGACAGCCATAGGCGAGAAGGCGCCCTCGACAATCTGACGAAAAGCATCACCCAGCATATCCAAATGAGTGCCTATGATCGCTATTGCCGCAACCAAATACATACCACACATGAAAGGAACAAGAAACGAGGTCACTCGAGCGATCGCAACAATGCCACCAATGATCACCATCCCGACTAACCCCGCCATAATGAGACCAAATACCAGCTTACTTTCCTCAAACACTCCAAAGGAGCTACTCACCTGGCTTGCCGCTTGGTTCACCTGAAACATGTTACCTGCACCAATCGCACCTCCCACGCACATGATTGCGAAAAATATAGCCAGCACCTTACCCAAACCGCCTAGCCCTTTCTCCTTGAGCCCCTGACTCAGATAATACATTGCACCACCATGCACTCGGCCTTTGTCATCGATTCGGCGGTATTTAACGCCAAGGGTGCACTCACAAAACTTGGTAGTCATGCCACATAAGCCCATGAGAATCATCCAGAAGGTGGCACCAGGTCCACCCAAGCCAACGGCGACTGCTACACCGGCAATGTTTCCAAGACCGACAGTTGCTGACAAGGCCGCGGTCAACGCCTGGAAATGCGTAATCTGACCTGGAGCATCAGGACTGGTGTATTTTCCTCGTGCTGTTTTGAATGCCAGACCAACGGATCTTAAATTAAGAAATTTAAAGTAAATAGTCAGAAAGATGGCTGTTCCTCCAAGGACTACTAAAACAATTGGCAAACCCTGACCTGCTATATTGATGGAGTAGAAAATAATACCCTCCATGAAGTCTGCAGATTTCTCCAAGGCAGCATCAAGACTCTCAGCAGTGGAGGGCCCATCAGACGCCCAAAGCGAACCTGTAAGAAATGGCACTAATAAGAAAAAACGAATAAAAAAAGATGCCTTAGCACGATGGGAGATGCTCATAAGCCAGTGAATTTGCCAGTTTGACACGTGGGCACAAGGAAAAACTATCTTACTCGATCAGGCCAGAAATCAGCGCCTTGAGCTCAAGAGCTGGTATGGCAAAAGTCGCAACCCTGCTCGCACGCGCAATATTCATACCCACACATACACCATCTAAGTCGAGCAGTGGCCCACCCACAGAGACCTTCGTCAGCGGCGTATCATGGTGTAGAACTCTGGGGAACTCAGATCGGCGAGCCGAGAGCTGATCCTCGCCTCCACTCATTTGATCGTTACGAGTCATTCTAGAAACCCTCTCCGAGAGATTTACATCCAAGCTCATAAGCTCTGATCCACGCATGAAATCTACCGCAACATTGTCTCCTGGCAACTTACCCTGCAACACCTCAAGAAGGTCTTGCCTCTCCACAAGATCGACCCCATCTACCGAGACGAAGACATCCCCAGCTTTAAGACCTGCCTCCTCGGCCCCCATTCCTTTGCTAACATTAGCCACTCTCCATTTTACCGCCTCATCTTTTTCAAATTCAACACCCATAACTACGCGGCTTTTAGTCTCAGTAATTTCTCGTGATTCGGCACTGACAATGCCCACACGAAGACGCCTATTACTGCGCGTAGTGGACCCATTGGAAACCACCCATCGCCCCAGCTCTATATCATCATCAGCCAAATCAACTGGGCTCAAAGGCTCTGCAGGTGCAATCTTGAGCAATGCAACATCCCAGTCATCATCCACAGCTAATCGTTCAACCTCAGTATAGAGCTGACTACCAATACGCAAACTCAGGGCCGCAGCTCCCTCAATTTCACTAGCCTTGGTCAAAACATAACCATCTTCCCTGACCACAACGCCATAGAGAGATTTTATTCTAGATTTTTCATCCGTGTAGATCACCGCACTACTTCGCTGCAGAATCTCTCGCTGTTCTTCAAAAGCAGCCCACACCCGCTTACCATTGATACGCTGCTCAGCAGGCAACCCACTCTGGGAGAAAGCTATCTGCAAAGGCATCAACCAAGTGACTGTAACAAGCGCAATACGAAACAGGATTGTGACGTATGAAACAATCTTAGATGTCATAATGTGTGTATCTTCCATGGCACTACAAGCAGCTACTTTTCACCTAGATTGACGACGATAACATGCTCCTGTCCCTCTCTCAGCACAAGGATTTCTACCTTCTCGCCGCTTGCCTTTTCTTTGAGCAGCATTTGAAATTCCTCTTTTTTGTTAATCTCGTTACCCTCAAACTCCAGCACAATATCACCAACCTGCAACCCAGATTCTGCAGCAGGGCCTGCCTCCAGCATCTCCTCTATCATCAACCCATCATCTGTATCTGATAAAGCCACGCCGAGAAAGCCTGTCCCTTTCACTTTAGGCTTTGCATACGGACCATTGCCCAAAAACTCATTCGCCTCCAACGCATCCCAGTGCGTAAGATACTCACGCATAGGAACATGCATGTTTTGCTCAACACTTGCCTGCACACGGCTGTGTATGCCGATCAACAGTCCCCCCATATCAAAAAGTGGGCCCCCAGAATCACCACCGATCACCTTACAATCACTATGGAGAGTTGATTCATTAGCCATCGTGATCCTACCAAGTCTCACAACTGGGCCACGTTCTAAGTCAAAGCCTCCAGCATGCCCTAATGCGAAAACCCAGTGACCTAATTTGTAGTCGTTGTCTTTATTTATTTCGACAAAAGCGAAATCCCCTTCTCCATCAATGCGTAACATCGCAGCGTCTGTCCCTGAGTGCAAGCCCATCGAAATTGCTTTATGCTCAGTACCATCATTGAGAATAACTGTCATTTCCTCGCTGACCCCAGCCGTGACATGCGCAGCACTGAGTATTAATCCATCTTTCGAAATAATAACACCGCTACCAAATCCCTCTCCTATACGAATACTTACTGTTGCAGCCTTACATGCTTCTAGATTTTCGATCAGCGCACCTTGTATCGCTTTGAGATCACTCTTTGTTTCGGGCACCTCCAGTTGGTTGAAATACAAATCGTCAGAGGCCAGACCATCAACAATGGCTAAACAGCAGAGTGCTAAAATCATCAAGCATGACCTGAGAGATGAACATCTCGCGAACAGAAAGTCAGACCAAATCATGCTAATTCTATACCCTATGGTCGCAACCAACTCAAGGTGGTTTTAGTCTCCAAGCTTCTAGCAAACAGCCAAAAAAAGAACAGTCCGACTAGCTAAACCACCAGGAAACCCCCTAACCTGTATGATCCAATACCAATCGGACTGTCTGTTCCTTTGAGGGAACGTGAGGAGATTTATCACCAGAATAAACTTCGTAAAGTAATTTATTAACCAAAGGGGCATTAAATGAATCTTTTCATTTTTTCTGATGATAAACCCTATAAAATGAAGCATTACATGCGTCTCAGATAGTCTGGTATCTGGTCTCGCTGCTTGGACGGAGATCCTAATTTTTTATGGAATATAAGAACTGCACCAACACCTGCAGCATAATTCGCTCCCAGCCTCTTAGGTAATTCCATGACTGGGAAAAGGAATCGTTGTGACTTCCTCCATCTTCTCCAAAAAACCATACCTGCAAGCAATATACATAGTAGCCCAACAAGACCCAAAACAAACCAATGCAGCAAATTTCTTATCATTTCAAATCCTTTGCCATCATCTGCAGTAACCACATCAACCTGCCCGATTTTTTCATTTGATTGCCATGCTTTCTCGGCAAGCGCTCTACTCTTCTCAGCAGCAAGGCTAGCCATTACTTTTTCCAAATCTTCTTCCATCCAAAACAAGCTGATCGACAGCTGCACGGCAAATGACTCGAGCTGCATAACAGGATCGGATTTGCTGGCTGCTTTGATCCGGGCTTGCTCGAGTATACTACGCTGATCCGCACGCGTAATCTCACCAGAACCACTGCCTGTGAGACTCAGCTGGTTCCTATCGGGGTTTCCCATAAAGCAAAAAACAACTGCAGTGAGTGCTTGATCAGCGTATAACTTGTCACAAATTTCATCTATCGTGTGAGAGCTGGGCAAATTCTGCTCCCCATCGAAGAGATATATCTTAATTTTCAAGGACGAGTTCTCTGCATGGTAATTGAGAAAACCCTGCTGATCTAAATACTCCTGACTAGAAAGTAACTTTTGAGGGTCGATCAAATAATCTTCTGAAGGCTTAAAATAACGCTCTAAGAAATCGTCCGGTACTATCTTAGGATCATAGACCACAATAGCGTCCTCCGGCAGCACTGGCAAAACCTCATCAGACAGGCTCAGCTGCAGGGAAGCCATCACCTCTTTATCTTCTACCAGAATATCGATACCCGCGATAATTTCACCCCTGCGTAAGCGTTCGTAATCCTCGTCTTTCCATTGTGGAAGTGACTCGGCAAATACCGGCGCCCATGCCAACATCAAGACCAGTGAGAGGCTTAACCTGGCTAGCCTCATTACTCCACACTCCCCTTTTTCTGCTGAGATAGCTTATTGCCACTCAGATTTGATCCATCCTCTAAGCTACGATTCGGCCTGATTCTTTTCAGCTCACGTGACGTGCCTGAATCTTGGCTTGTCATCGCATTAATCAATTCTGGATGGCGGTTTGCTTGCCTTGATTTTTTTCTTAAGATACGCGACAACTGCTTGATGATTATCAATGTTGCTTTGAGGTAGTTTCCTTGAAGCAAATGGGGATGAGCCTTTGCCAGAACATTAAAGGTATCTTCTTCGCTGAGATAAGGGTCAAGCAGGTAACCAAAAGTAATCGATGCCACTTTGGTATTAAGATCTACCAACAAAAGAACCCCACCATCATTAGGCCGGCTAATTTCTAAGTCCTCATAAGCAGCATGATTAAGCAGCCACAGACCGAATTGCCGTATATTTGTTCTATCCTCAAGTGCCCCATAATAGATGCTAAAAAACAACTGTGGAAAGCTAAGCTGAAACAAATCAAGCTCATGCTCCAATTTACGCCTCTCCCTGAGACGAAGTGCTCCGGCAACGTCAGTAAGGCGCTTTAGGCTGACTTCATCAGCTCCATAGATTTCATTGAGGTCAGATAGAGCGAAACCGCAATGAGGGCACTGCGCGGCACTGCGGTGGATTCCTTGGACGCATCGTGGGCACCTCATCTCTACGCTGCTGTCAAAAAATCATGCTAAGCTATTCCCACTCGATACTCGCAGGTGGCTTTGTCGATATGTCGTACAATACCCGATTAATTCCATCAACCTCATTGAGGATGCGGTTGCTAGTCTCACGTAATAGAGCAGATGGTAGCTCTACCCAATCAGCAGTCATAGCATCCTCGCTCACTACAGCCCTGAGGCTTATAGCCCACTCATAACTGCGTTCGTCACCTTTAACCCCAACTGTCTTCACTGGAATAAGTCCTGCATAAGCCTGCCATACCTTGTCATACCAGCCATGATCTTTAAGACGGCTGATAAAGATCGAGTCGCACTCTCTGATAATTCTCAATTTCTTTTCTGTAATATCACCTGGGCATCTAACCGCCAAACCTGGACCAGGAAATGGGTGACGGTGAAGAATATCATGCGGAATACCGAGAGACGCACCTAGCTCACGAACTTCATCTTTAAACAGCTCCGCGAGTGGCTCGAGCACCTTACCTTGTTTCTGAAGCTCAAGAATGCGCGGCACTCGGTTGTGATGCGTTTTGATCTTAGAAGCCTTGGATTTGGCATTGGACGCAGACTCAATCACATCAGGGTAAAGTGTTCCCTGCGCTAACATTTCAGCATTACCCACCGTATCCCAAAATACATCAATAAACAGATTACCGATAATTTTGCGTTTTTCCTCTGGGTCAGACACACCTGCCAGCTTCCCGAGGAACAACTCAGAGCACTCCACTGTTTCAATCTCCACGCCCATGCGGTGGAAGTTGTTGCGAACCTCATCACCTTCATCTAGGCGCATTAGCCCATGATCAACAAAGATAGCGCGCACATTCACACCTGCCTCTTTTAAAAGAACAGCCAATACCGTGCTGTCCACTCCACCACTGACCCCGCATACCACCTGTCTATCACCCACCTTCTCGCGTATCTCCTCAATCAGCTCTCTTTTGAAATCCTCGATTCTGAATTCCTCGAGGACCTCCGCTTGGAGCAGAAAGTTATGCAAAATGCGAAGACCTTCATGACTGTGTGTGACCTCTGGGTGGAACTGAATGCCGTAATATCGATCACCCCACTTCAATGAAACTGGTGTCTCTTCCTTATTGCATGCAAGCACTTGGCACTCACTCGGCAAATTACTAACCGTATCTGAATGACTCATCCATACTTGAGACTCATGAGAGATCCCCTCATAGAGTCCTTCACTAGCTAGGGGCTTCAATTCCGCGGGTCCATACTCTCGACGATTACTTGATTTAACAGTACCGCCGAACTTGATATTGAGGAGCTGCATCCCATAGCAGACACCCAACACAGGAACACCGAAGGCATCAAGCGCTTCAAAATCAATATCTGGAGCATCTTCATCGCTCGTGCTCTTCGGTCCACCTGACAAGATAATTGCACCAGGTTGACCAATGGATGCGATCTCCTCAGGCTCATAAAGTTTGGCGAAAAACCCCAATTCACGAACCCTCCTCACAATGAGTTGAGTGTATTGCGAACCAAAATCAAAAACGGCTACATGATTGTTTTCTATCATAAAATATGGATATAAATAACTCTGATCTATTTTTACTATCTGTAAATAACGAGTACCCAGCAGTGACGTTTATGCAGACGGCTGGTAGTTAACTGGCTCCTCTGTAATGGTGATGTCATGCACGTGACTTTCTTTCAAGCCGCCTGAGGTAATCTGGGTGAATTTCGCGCGGTCGCGAAGCTCTTCGAGATTTGATGCTCCAACATAGCCCATCCCAGATTTGAGCCCACCCATGAGCTGGAACACCACTTCCGAAAGAGGTCCTTTGTAGGGAACCCTACCTTCGACGCCTTCAGCAACCAGCTTACCGGAACTGTTCTGGCCATAACGATCACCTGAACCTTTTCTCATCGCTCCGACTGAACCCATTCCACGGTATGATTTAAATCTCCGCCCTTGATAATGAACCGTTGCACCGGGACTCTCACGAGTGCCAGCTAAAATTGACCCGAGCATCACCAAATCAGCTCCCGCTGCAAGCGCTTTGGCGATATCCCCTGAATATCGAATACCACCGTCTGCAATGACCGGTATACCCTTTTCTCTACAGTAAGAGGAAACATTTTGAATTGCTGTAAATTGAGGCATCCCCACTCCAGAAATCACTCGCGTAGTGCAAATAGATCCGGGCCCAACCCCCACCTTGAGTGCAGAAGCTCCAGCCTCCACTAAATCTTTTGCCCCCTCTGCTGTTACCACATTGCCTGCAATCACTGGCACATCACTCAACTCGCGCAACTTTCCAATCACTTCTATCACGCGACTGGTATGGCCGGTTGCTGCATCGATAAATAAAGCATCTGCTCCTGCGTCGATTAATGCTTGCCCCCTCTCAACGCAATCTGGACCAACACCTACAGCTGCACCACAGCGCAACTGGCCGTTGGGATCTTTAGCCGCATTGGTGAAGGTGATACGCTTTTCGATATCTGCTCCTGTGATTAAACCTGTCAATACCCCCTCGTCATTAATCAATGGCAGCTTCTCGATTCTATTCTCATAGAGAGTTGCTCGAGCTTCCCTGAGCTCTGTATTTTGATGAGAAGTAACCAAACGCTCCAGAGGCGTCATTACCTCCGAAATGGTTGCGGCATCGTCTGCCATGTGGCGGACATCGCGACCTGTTACCATACCCTCGAGTTTACCTTCCGCATCGACCACAGGAAAGCCAGAGAAGCCTTGCTCATCCATAATGAAGCGCAGCTGCGCAACCGTTTGGTTTTTAGAGACTGTGTAAGGCTTGTGAATGACAGCACTCTCGGAGCGCTTCACCTTGAGCACCATGGCAGCCTGCTCTTCAATGCCATTGTTGCGATGAATGACCCCGATACCACCTTCCTGGGCAAGCGCAATGGCTAGTTCCGTTTCTGATACAGTATCCATAGCGGCAGACACAACCGGTATGTTCAGGCATATTTCAGGTGCCAAGCTGGTTTTTAAATCTGCGTCACCGGGCAAAACACCGCTGTAGCGAGGGGTGAGCAATACGTCATCAAAAGATAATCCAAGTGAGATCTGCGCCATGAGTAAATAAATAGATGGAGCCACCGAATGACAAGTGCAAATCCTCATCGGACCCAAAAAAACAACGGGATGATTACAGAATCATCATAAGCACTACCCATTGAGCACTGGTAGCCCGGCATGCTTTCAGCCTATTCCCTACCGTACCGATCGCGGAATTGCCTCAGGAGATCTTCAATTCTCTCATGATCCTCCTCAGTCACCGTGTGGGGACGAACTTCAGCCTCTGGAGCTTTTGGCATGCTCGCAGCAAGATCTGCTAAATCATTCCAAGCACTTTTCGCATCGGCTTCTACTTCTTCTACTTCTTCTACTTCTTCTACTTCTTCTACTTCTTCTACTTCTTCTACCTCACTAGATTCATTAGGATCATAGATACTAAATGGGGAGACCACAGGAAGATCCTGGCTCATGGTTTCACTATTCTCAGTGTCATCGACAATGCTGAATGGAGACTCTTGCTTATCCTCAGCTTTGGATTTCATCTCATCTTCATGAGCTTCAGCTTGAATATTCACTGTGGCCTCTTCCTCCATGGCAAACAATGGCTTAAATGGCACATCTGAGCTAGTCTTTGCCGTTTTTTCAGGCGCTTGCGAAAACACCTCTGACCCGATTAGCAGAGAATCATCTGACTGAGTTATGGTCCCCTCACCCTGATCAAGCTCAATCGAATCCGCTATGCCAGTATTGGCAGCAATAACGTCAACAAAGCTTTCAGTGGCGGCATGACTGTCTATCGCCTCATCAGCTGCGAGCTCATCGGCGCTGAATTCAACCGGCTCTTGGTCCTTCCCCTCATCGTTTGAAGCACCAAAAACGGGCTCTTCCGTGTCTTCAGCTGAAAATGCTTCACTGGAATTGATGGCCTCAGAAAAGTTAACCTCGGCGCTTTTTCCATCTGGCTTGCCAGCATCCACCTCGGCCCAAGCTCCTGCAGCAGCACGAACCACACCCCGTGGGTAAACAACACCAAAACCAAAATCGATTGAAGTAGCTATCGATTCTGCGCGATCGCCAGCACGGTCACGCAATATTTCCATGGCTTGCTCTTTACTAATTGGTTTTAAATCAACCGCATTGTCTTCCATGCGATCTTTGTAAGCACATGGAATACTGGGCAAAAAACCAGTTTGCCACACATCGCCATTGACACTGACAATGATATTTAAATTTTTGCATGATTGATGCAATACGTTGAGAAACGTAACGAGTTCTATACCGGACTCGGGGCTATTGGATATCCCCTCGACTTGATCAAGAAGGACAATTGGATTTGTCACAAGGCCCAGAAGGTTCAAAAAAGTAACCAGTTTCTCATGCATCTCCGTTTTCTCATGCGTATTCGTATGGTCATGCTGACGATTGAAAACAGTTTTGAACAATGAGCCCGTTCGACTACCATGTTCAGATGGTGCCGTGCTGTAGCGAAACAGCAGCTCAACCCACCACGCTACCGCTCGGTATCTGGACTCTGCTTGCTCAGCGAGCTCCATGGAAATGCGCGGACCAAGCAAGGAGAAATTAGATGCAGCCCACTGCGCAGTAGCAGCTTGAGCGTTATGGAAATCGAATGTCTCCACGGGCTGATTCTTTATCGACTCGAATGAACCTTCTCGATCTTGGCTTGGCACTTCGCCAGAGAGAACGAGCGGGCCGAGTCCCTCCGCGAATATGCGACGCGCAAAAACATCCAAGTAGGTTAAGCCATCCGACTCTGGATACAGCCTCGATAATTTACGCAAAACGGCATCTAAAACGAGCTCATCATTGACATAACGACCCTTGATGAGCTTGAGCGCTATGAACTCAGAAGAATCGGCGAGGCGTTTTTTCAGGCGATTCAATAAATGAGTCTTGCCAAACCCAGCCCTTGGAGAGCGCAACAAAATGACACGTCCCGCGCATTTACCATTACCAGAAAGCAAATCGGAGAGACGATCCAGCTCATGCTTGTGGATACTCTCCGTTGTCACTTGAGATCCATGCCCAAGTAGATCAAAGGCATCATCAAAAGGGTTGGTTGGAGGGGGTGTTGATGAACTAGTCATAACGACAAACGCTTTTTTATAAAAATCCTCAATTACCCAATCAAAGCAATAATAATATTCAATCTAAGGATTCTCTTGTATAAAACATTAAAAAACTGCGTTTTCCTGCCTCGACAAAATAATTAGCCCACTTAGCTTCGTTTACTTTACATAACGTCTCTTTCTTCGAGCTTTTCGGAGTATCTCAGAAGCCTAAAAATGGCTCAACAGGGGCATGGAGATAATAAAAAAAAGACGATTTTAAAAACGATTAATATTATGGACATATCAACTACATCACAAGGTTCTGATCCACAGGACCTGAGTGACAGTTCAACACAAGACGCCAATGATGGAATGACAAGCACCAACTCTGCACTCCCCGCAGATGACGTCATAGCGGTAGATCAATTACGCCAAGTATATCAAGATTTCAAAGAAGAGATAGGCAAAGTTATCATCGGACAAGATGAAGTGATTGAGCGTCTCGCGATATGCCTTTTTTCCAGAGGACACGCGCTTCTCATGGGCGTTCCCGGCCTCGCGAAAACCCTACTGGTATCCTCTGTGGCCGAGACCATGGATCTTAGCTTCAATCGAATACAGTTCACACCCGATTTGATGCCTGCAGACATCACCGGCACGGATATTATCCAAGAAACGGGAGCTGGGCACCGAGAGTTTGAGTTCATTAAAGGGCCCGTGTTTGCAAACCTAGTTTTAGCGGACGAAATCAACCGAGCCCCAGCAAAAACCCAATCTGCGATGCTCGAGGCCATGCAGGAAAACATGGTGACTGTGCTAGGAAAAACTTACCCTCTGGACAAACCATTTTTCGTCCTCGCTACGCAAAACCCCATTGAACAAGAAGGCACCTATCCTCTACCAGAGGCCCAGCTTGACCGCTTTATGTTCCTAATCGAGGTGGAATATCCGAGCCATGAAGAAGAGCTTCGTATCGCGCGTGAAACCACAGGCACATCTAAACCCCAACTGAATCATATTCTCAGCGGTCAGCGGGTTCAAGAGTACCAGGATCTCGTTCGCCGCATTCCCGTGCCAGATCATATTTATGATTATGCAGTTGAAATTGTCCGCAAAACCCGGCCGGGCTCATCCGCTGCGCCTGATTGGATCAATGATTATGTGGGTTGGGGTGCTGGACCGCGAGCTGTTCAGTATCTTATACTGGGAGCGAAAGCTCGCGCAGCCCTGAACGGGTCCTACATGGCTCGCCTAGAGGACATCGAGGCTGTTGCAAGCCCCGTACTCAACCACAGAGTCTTGACAAATTTCGCGGCAGAATCACAAGGAATGACATCTTCCAAAGTCGTCAGCAAGCTTATCGACGAAATGAGCCAAGCGTGAATTCTCATGTCCTGCATCGGCTTGTGTTGATACTTGATAGAAACAATAGATGAAATACGACTTCCTGGATTCTGAAGCTCTCGCTCGTCTGGGCGCCATGCCACTCGAGGCTCGCCAAGCCATGACCGGCAATGTTGCAGGCAGGCACCGATCCCCTCATCGTGGATCATCAGTCGAGTTCGCCGAATATCGCAAGTATGTTCAAGGTGACGACACCAGGCGGCTTGACTGGAAAGCTTACGCTAGGTCGGACCGCTACTACATCAAGGAATTCGAAGCAGACACCAACCTGCGCGCTTATTTCGTTTTAGACGCCAGCGCCTCCATGGGATTCAGTGCGGATGATGACTCACGAATTCAGTTTGCGCGCAAACTAGCCGCTACGCTTTCTTATCTCATCATTGATCAAGGCGATGCTGCTGGACTTTCAATATGCCAAGAGAAAATACATCTCGAAATCCCCCCAACTCGTAAGCCTGCACAACTCAACAATATCTTTGACGTTCTTGCCAAAACTGAACCCAGTGGTGAAACGGGACTCATTGAAGCTCTGCACACCATTGCTGAAAAAACCAACCAACGTGCACTGATCATCATCATGTCTGATCTTTTCTGTGACACCAAAGACTTAGCAGACGCATTGCAACACCTACGCTATCGGAAACACGATATAGCTATTTTCCACATGCTCGATCAACAGGAACTCAAATTTGATTTTGAGCGCCCACATCGCTTCATCGACATGGAAGATCAGACCTCGCTGGTCGCTGAGCCCATTCTCATTGCCGAGGATTACCGCAAAGCCATGCAGGATTTTCTGAGCGGGGTCAAATCAGCATGCCATGACGTTCATGCTGACTACCACCTGATCACGACAGATCAAGATTACGAGAAAATCATCCATGATTTTTTGAGCACGAGGCTTCCTAAAAAAGGCAGGAAGTAAACGCCTGACCCAACAAAGATAACACCCCAGCTATGCCGGTTACTTTTCTACAACAATCACTCCTTTGGGGTTTGTTGGCCGTGAGCATACCTATCATTATCCACCTGCTCAACCGAAGACGGTTCCGCACTGTGCAATGGGCCGCCATGGATTTCCTGCTCAAGGCCACCCGAGAATCCAGAGGCAAAAAAAAGCTCAAATACATCATCATACTTACCCTTCGTGCACTTGCTATAGCTGCCCTCATCTTTGCCATCGCTCGACCACTTGTCGGGGGGTTCCTCGGCTGGGGCGGCTCGCAGGTTGATACCGTCATCCTTGTTTTGGACCGATCGCCCTCTATGGAACAATTGACCAATGATGGCGATACAAGCAAACGACTAGCTGCCATCAAAAGCGTTCAACAGTCATTGGAGCGACTCAATAACCCAAAACTTGTTCTTATCGACAGCGCCAGTGCATCAGCACAAGCCATCCCCTCACCAGATGCACTCACCGAGCTAAGCGCGACTTCCGCCACAGATACAAAAGCCCTCATTCCAGCTCTCGTATCTACCGCTATCGATTACATCTCAGATAACTCCACAGGTCGCACCGAGATTTGGCTAGCCTCAGATTTACAAAAATCGGACTGGTCTCCAGACGACGGCCGCTGGGATGCCGTCAGAGCAGGCCTGATTGACTCGCCTCAACAAGCAACTCTACGCATCATCTCAATGGCATCGACCGCAACGGACAATGTCGCAGTGCGCGTACTATCTGCGACAAGAGCAAATAACGAACTCTCATTAGAAATTGAAATTATCACAAGTGACCCCAACAGAACATCAGCAGTCCCTCTAACCTACAGCTTGAACGGAAGCAGGAGCTCTGAAAGTGTAAGCTTCGAGGGCCAACGTTACAAATACCGAAAGAACCTACCACTGGGAGACAAGCAAGGAGAAGGATACGGATTTGTAGCCATACCCACAGACTCAAACCCTCGTGATAATGTATCATTTTTTGCCTATGGAGAGCATACCGCTGCAACCACCTACTTGATTTCTGAAGGAGGAGAACCCTCAAGATGGCTGAAACTAGCTTGCGCTCCGCCTGGGCTGAATAATGATAGGTGCAAATCACTTTCGATGGATCAGGCAGATCAGATAGACTGGATCAACGCCACGCTCATTATTTGGCAAGCCCCGCTACCATCGGATAAAACAGCCAACAAATTAAACGAGTATCTTGAAAATGGCGGAGCCGCCTTATTCCTGCCACCACGCGGCGAGTCAGATACATCATTTCTTGGTGTAGAATGGCAGAATTTAGAAACTTCCGCTCAAGGACAATACTTCATCATTGAAGATTGGAATCAGTCAGATGGACCACTACGTGATGGCGACGATGGCATTAGTATTCCCGCATCAAAACTCAAAGCGATCAAACGACGTAACATTAACGGAGATTACACAACACTTGCCTCTTGGAGTGACCAACAGCCTTTTCTCATACGCCAAGTAGTTGGAGATGGTAGAGCTATCTTCGCCACGTCTCTGCCCGACTACATGTGGTCTAATCTAGCTGATGCAGACGTACTCCTCCCCGTTGTTCAACGTATGATTCGTCTCGGAGATTTACGCTTCAGCTCTGTATTCTCAGCAGTGGCAGGAGGTTTTGAAACCCAACTCGCAGACGGTGAGATTAGAAGTCGTATCGACGAATACTCCGACTCTAAATCAAGTAATGCCGCCTATGAAGCTGGTGTCTGGAAATTCGGCGAAAGGCTTCTGGCCACAAATCGGCCCGCTAGTGAAGATGAGTGGCTCACATTAGAGACAGATAATATGAAGGCATTACTTAACGGCACTCAATACAGCCTTTTCGAAGATGCGGGAAAGACCGACTCCATGGTCAAAGAAATTTGGAAAGCATTACTCATCGCCATGCTCGTCTTTCTTATCACCGAGGCATTGCTTTGCCTGCAACCCCGGAAAAGCAAAATCAAAGTGCGCACCTAACTTCTCCGCCCCCGTCTCTTGAACTTCTCACTCCATCATCTAGCGTTCAGCCCGAGTCTCTTCACACTCTGGCTCGGTGTTGGTGCTTTGTTATGGATGGCATTACTCTGCTTCAGCTCTGTCGTGCGTTCGAGCAGACCTAAACGCACAGCTATTCTCGAAGTTCTACGTTTTTTATCTACCCTAATCGTCGTGCTGATGCTCTGGCAACCCGAATGGCGCAGCACTCATCAACCTACTTCGAAGCCTGAAGTCATCATCCTCTATGATGCTTCTGCTTCCACCGAGACGATTGACGCTATTCTCCCAACCTATCTGAGCAGTAATCAAGCTATTGTCAGCCGCAAGAATTGGATCCAACAGGTCCTCGCCAGCGACTCTTTTCAATCACTGAAAGAGGATGAAAATAATCGCGTCTTCGAAGTCCCCTTCTCATCTCCACCCGAGTCAAATGACCCCATTACCCAGTCTCTTGCAGGGACCAATATTTACTCTGCGATCGAGGAATCATTAGCAAACCATGACAACCTTCGAGCAATTATTTTACTAACGGATGGCGATTGGAATATCGGCAGCCAGCCTGTTGCTGCAGCCCAAATGATGAGGCGAAGGCAGATCCCCTTGTTTGGCATTCCTGTTGGAAGTGACAGACGACTTCCAGATCTCGATATCTCAAACGTAACTTCTCCCACATACGGAATCATTGGAGAAAATGTGCAAATCCCATTCACCATTACATCATCACTCGACCGCGACATAAGGACAAGCATTCGCTTACGTGACACCCAATCAGGCAAAGAGCGGACCAAGGCAATAACAATCCCAGCAGGCAAAGACTACTATGATTCACTGCTGTGGCGATTAACAACGGAGGGATCCTCTACGCTAGAAATATCAATCCCCGTGAGTAACGGAGAGCTTGTCGAAGCTAACAACAAACAGGAATTCACCATTTCCGGCAAAAGGGAGTCTATCAAAGCGCTCGTCATCGAAACTCAACCACGCTGGGAATATAGGTTTATTCGAAACGCTCTCTATAGAGACCCAGGCGTCCAAGTAGACTGCCTCTTACTACATCCAGATCTTGGCGTGGGAGACGGACCCGGCTACATCGATCAATTCCCCGAAAAACTAGAAGAACTCCAAAAATACGACGTGGTAATTTTGGGCGATGTCGGAATCAGTGAAAACCCCACCAAAGGCCTCACCCTCGACCAAGCCGCATTGCTCAGAGGATTAGTAGAAAATCAAGCCAGCGGAATTGTATTCATACCTGGACCGGCAGGAAATACGGCCTCGCTCTCCAAAAGTCCACTGGGAGACCTCATCCCTGTCATTATGGATGAAAGCAAACAAACCGGCTTTAGCAGTACAATTTCATCCAAACTCAACCTCACCACCAATGGCGCCAAGTCACTACTTACGATGCTTGGCGATACAGAGGAAGATAATCCTGGGATCTGGAAAAACTTACCCGGATTCAATTGGCATGCCCCCATCATCAAAGCCAAGGGCGGCACCGATGTGCTTGCTGTTCATGCTACTCGATCAAACCAGTATGGAAGAATCCCCATGCTGGTGACGAAAATCGCGGGCAATGGTAAAGTTCTATTTTTAGGCCATGATTCCGCATGGAAATGGCGGCGAGGCGTTGAGGACCTATACCATTATCGATTCTGGGGTCAGGTTGCCAGATGGATGTCATATCAAAGAAATATGGCTGCAGGGTCACGGATCAGGCTCTACTTCACACCCGAGCGCCCAAAACCAGGCGATTTCGTAATGCTCAATGCAAATGCCTTTGATCAATATGGCACACCACTCAAAGAAGGCGAAGTGTATGTCGATATTACAGCTCCCGATCTCAAGCCTCAACGAATCAGCCTCAACAAGGAAGATCAGATCTGGGGCACATATTCGGGACGTTTCAAAATCACCCAACCCGGAGCATGGGAAATCAGCGCTATGATTGGTCAAGACAGCGCCCACAGCACTGAAACGACTATTATCGCCCAAGGACGGCAAATCGAAAAAACAGGAATGCCTGCACGCACCGACGTTATCGAGGAAATGGCTCGGGTCTCAAAAGGTCAGCTCTTACTAGGTGACTCAATGCAAAAAATAAATCGCGAAATTAGCGCCCTACCACAGGCAAAAAAAATTATTTCAACAACCCCTTTGTGGTCACATTGGATTACTGCTACATGCCTGATCCTTTTACTTGGTTGTTTCTGGGCAGGACGCAAACTAAACGGCACTTTTTGATCAACTCAACCAATCGGTATTGTTCTCAATGCGATCACTTTTGCATTTGCATGCAGTAACGTTACAGCCTAATTTCTCATCCCTCATGAGCTCCTTACAATTGTATAAATCAAAAATCGCCATTGTGCTTTTTTTGTTGATTCCTTTGTTCGTCGGAGCTTTTTCGCCACATCTTAAAGCTCAGGAAAACCCAGCATCACTTGATCCTGCTGACATCTTCTTCCAAGCCTGGCTTGAAATAAAACGCGCCGAAAAACATGAACAAAATAATGAGTTTGATGAAGCATGGCAAAAATACCATCAAGCTTATAATTATTACGGTGTATTGAGCAAATTTCACAAAGCTTGGAAACCTAACTTAGTGGACAGCCGCATCAAAAGCACAGAGGCAAGCATGCTCAAAATCGAACCTCAAGCCACAGCTGAAATCACCAATAGAAGAAAGAAAACCGAAGATTTCATCGAAAGCCCAGCACGCGGCTCCACAGGTCCCAGCAAAACAACCAACGGCAGCGGATATACGACAAGCCCTACCCTTCAATCCACAGGACAAGACAGAAATGTTCAAAGCAACATATCGAAGCTCAACATACTAGAAAAAGAAAACGAAGATCTTCGCAAGAAATTGAGTGCCTCCTTAAGCCGGGCAAAAGCATCGAAAGCCCAAGATGAGGAACTCAGGCTGCAGCAAAACGAAAGGAAGCGCCTGGAAGATTTGATCAAACAGAAAGATCGAGAAGTTGCCATGGTGCGTGATGTTCTTGCTCGTGCTCCACTACAGCAAGACATGAATCGACTATCGCAGAAAAATGAAACTCTGGAACAAGAGTTGAAACTCACTGCGCGTGCACTTCAATCATCACAGCAAAAACTCACCGAAGCTACAGCGGCAGCCGATGTCTATCGCGAGCAAACAGAATTAGCCAAAGAACGTGCCGAGCAAATTCGAAAAAACATGGTGCAACAAGGTGAAACCAACAATGAAGTAATCAACGGCCTACGTAACGACCTGAAGGCTGTGACAGCCACCCTCGAAAAGACACGCGCCGAACTAGGGTCCGCCAATAAACGCATCAAAGATATGCAGGCGAGCTTAAATCAATCTCAAACGACCATTACAGAACTTACCAAACAGCGAGACAAGTTACGCGTCGAACGTGATACCCTTGCCACAACGCTGAAAAAAAACGACTCCAAAGGAATCCAAGGACTCATCTCAGAAAACATGCGCCTCGGCACACAACTCAAAGAATCCATGGATAGGCTGAGCTACCTTGAAAAACGTCAGGATGCCACCAAGGACGAACTAGTTACTGCCCGCAATGATCTAGCTCTCGCAAAAACAAAAATAATCAACTTCCAACGAGAACAGACAGCGCAAAACAAGACGATTAAATCCCTAGAAATGCAACTCAAGGATGCCCAGTCCTCGTTGTCCAAGGCCAAGCTAGATAACGGCCAATTCTCTAACGAGGAGGAGATCTCAACACTAAGAGGAACTGTCAAACGCTTGCTAGCATCCCAAGAGCGCAGACGCATGGCAGAACAAATCCTTTGGGATACCTACACAAAATCAAAAATTAAAATCGAAGGCTTATCCGAGGCAATCAATGACATCCGAGCAATAAGCATCAATTTAACTGATGAGGAAAAAAAATACGTCGAGACTCACCGTCGCCCAGATGGGGAGTTCACCAACCCCGAGCGAGTTACAATCGCTCACGCTCAAAGCCATGCTGAAGCTCTAGAATCAGAGACATCATATGTTGAGGGGCTCATCATCCGTCACATAGAAAAAGGCCGCACGCAGGCAGCCCACTCCGTGCTGATAGACATTAATGAGCGAGTCCCAGGAAATTATCGAATTTTATGCAAACTTGGGGTAGTAGAAATGAAATTAGGGCGCTACACAAACGCGATCGACTGCTTAGACGAGGCCATTACCATGCGCGACAACAGCAGCTACGCGCACTTCATGCTGGGTGTCGCTCAGTATAAAAACAAAGATTTAAAAGGAGCCGAAGAAGCTTTTGAAAAGTCACTCACGATTAATCCTGACAATCCCAGGGCTCATTTATACCTCGGCAACATGGCTGGTGCCGCCAAGCTCTATGAGAAGGCAGAAAGTCATTTCCTATCAACCATCAAGCTCAATCCATCAATCGCAGATGCCTACTACAATTTATCCGTTCTTTACCTGCAGCAAAAGCGCAAAGAAGAAGCGCAGAGCTTCTACCAACAAGCTCTGAACAATGGAGCCCAGCCCGATCAAGCGCTGGAGAAGAGGCTTAAGAGTTAAAGTATTTCATCTCCGCTCAGTCTGGCTTGATTCCCATATTTGCCAACTCTCACCTCTGCATCTCCCCCTCTGCCTTCTCTCGACATCATGCTCAGCCAAGAAGAAAACGCCCGCTATGCTAGACACTTCTCCCTCGATCAAGTCGGTGTCGAAGGCCAAGAAAAACTCAAAAAATCCTCAGTCCTTTGCATCGGTGCCGGTGGTCTTGGCTCCCCATCTTGCCTCTACTTGGCAGCTGCTGGCGTTGGTCGCATCGGCATCGTCGACCCTGACGTCGTTGAACTATCGAATCTTCAACGCCAAATATTGCACAGCCAATCAAGTATTGGACAGAGCAAACTAGAAAGCGGCGCCGCGCGCCTGCAAGACATCAACCCACATGTCAAAGTTGATCAGCACAACACACGGTTCAGCGCCGCAAACGCCATCGATATAGCCTCTCAATATGACATCATCATCGACGGTACCGACAATTTCCCGACGCGCTATCTTAGCAACGATGTCGCCTACCTACTTAAAAAGCCGAACATCTACGCCTCTATTTTTCGTTTTGAAGGCCAACTCAGCGTCTTTGCACCCCATCTAGGTGGGCCATGCTACCGGTGTATGCTACCCGAACCTCCTGATGCCAACAGTGTTCCCAGCTGTGCCGAAGCTGGGGTTCTAGGCGTTTTACCGGGTATTATGGGAAGCCTCCAAGCAATGGAAGCCATTAAGATCATCTTGAACTGTGGCTCCCCACCACTGGGAAGACTCATTCACTACGATGCACTTGGCACAACCTTCCGCGAGTTCAATCTGAGGCGAGACCCTGAGTGCCCACTCTGTGGTAGCAACCCGAGCATCACCGAGCTTGCTGATTACCAGTATTCCTGTAATGACACCAAATCCAATAACGACAAAATAATGCAACAGCCATACGAGATCAACGTCGAGCAACTCAAAAATAAACTCGATCAGTCATTTGATGGACTCTTAATCGATGTGCGTGAATCATGGGAGCACAGCGCAACAAACATAGCTTCTGCAAGACACATCCCAATGGGCGAAATACCAGATTTTGTTCCCGACTTAAAAAACATGGGCACCGAACAAGAACTACTCATTATCTGTAAATCTGGCGGTCGTAGCGCACGAGTTATGGACTATCTGTCAGACCAGGGATTCAGCAATGTCTACAATGTTATTGGAGGAATGGATGCCTGGTCCAAGCTCACACCATAATCAGTTCAGCAATAAACCCCTTTATTCATCCCCATGCCCAACAATCAAAACAAATCAGCACCTCAAGGATTCCTCATTGTCATTGAAGGCATTGATGGCACCGGCAAATCAACCCAAGCCACTGCACTGTCCGAAACACTGAGAAAGAAAAACCATCATGTCGTTCAGAGCTTCGAACCCACCAATGGACCATGGGGGAAAAAATTAAGGGAAAGCGCCACCACTGGCAGATTAAGCATCCAGGATGAATTATCTTACTTCATCAATGATCGACGCGAGCACGTGAATGAAGTCATTGAGCCAACCATCGCCGCAGGAGGTATCGTCATTCTGGACAGATATTATTTCTCTACCATGGCCTACCAAGGTGCCCGCGGCATCGACCCAGCCTCGATTCGCGAGGAAAACGAAAGCTTTGCTCCTAAGCCAGACCTCTTGATTGTTCTCGACCTCAATGTAGACACAGCCCTCAAAAGAATCGGTGTCAGAGACGGTGAAGCAAATGAATTTGAAAAGCGTGAATCACTCAGTTTCTGCCGTGATCTATTTCTTAGTTTAGAGGCACAAGATAATGCTCATATCATAAGTGCAAACACTAGCATTGATGAGTTAAAAACCACGCTATCAAAGCTCGTAGAAGAAAAACTAGGTCTTTGAATTACAAGCTAGAGCGCCTCGGGGTGCTGCAACAGTTCTGAAATACGATTGAGAAGCATTCCCGCGCCACCGCCGTCGACGACCCTATGATCGAAAGTCAGATCAATCTCAGCCTCGGTTACAGGGACGAACGTACCAGTCTCATCACTCCACACAGGACGCTTCACACCAGCACTCAGTCCTAAGATCAGTGTCTCATTGGGCAAGGGAATCGGAGTTCCCCAGGTAAGACCAAAGGTGCCGAAGTTTGTCACAGTCGCAATACCGTGCTTCGTGGCATCTTCTGGAAGCTTTCGCGAACGAGCCAACTCTACAAGGCGGTTGTAATCTTCAACAAGCTCACTCAGCGACTTTGTGTCAGCGTTGCGGATAATAGGCACCAGCACCCCATCATCAACTTGCACAGCTACACCGATATCAAAGGCACGAGGATGAACCACATTTTCACCGATTAAGTAACCTGCCGTGGTTGGATTCTCCGCCAATGCTAGTGCCAGAGCTCTCAGCAAATAAAGTGCCGGCCCCGGTTTAACAGCCTGACTGCGACGATGATCTAGAATCTTATCCATCACTAGCGGCCTTGCCACGGTGGCTAAGGGCCTGGTCCAACTGCGACGCATCGCGTCAGCTACAGCTAATCGCATTGGCGAAGCCTTCGTATAAGGCCATGTCTTGATATGCTCGAGGAACGCCTCCAGATCTTCCACGGTAACGCGGCCACCAGCTCCACTTCCTGTTACAGCTGATATATCGGCAGCCCTGAGTCCCAGCTCCGCCATTCGAGCGCGCATACGAGGTGAGATGTAATGAGCCCCCTGCTTACCCGTGGGAACGGGCAACCCCTTGATGCTCGGCTCAACCAAGACAGGCTCTCGATAGCCTCCATCTTCCGTTTTGAAATGTAAGTTCTGCTCTTCATCAGACCCACTGGCACCATCAGCTTGAGATGCCTCGGCATCCATCTCCTCCATCGATTTTTCGCCAGTGCGTTGGAGCTCATCTTCGCTCACTTCTAGAATTCCTAGCAAACTGCCTACCGCGTAGCTGACGCCTTCTTCAGCAAGAATTTCAACAACTTCACCAGCACAGAGAGCAGTAACCTCCATGGTGGCTTTGTTTGTCTCGACCTCGATCACCTCTTGGTCGGCTTGCACTTGATCACCGACAGCAATGTTAAGCCTGATAATCGTCGCTTCGGCGATGGATTCGCCGAGCTGTGGCATCATAATAGGAACTTTAGGCATGATTTTGTCAGTTACGTTTTTATAGTGAATATTTACTCAAACCATCAGTAGGCAAGCAACTTACGAAGCTCTTCAGCTATCGATTCAGGCGTAGGTCGATGAGACGACCATAATTTAGGATGATACGGTATTGGGGTGTCTTTTGCATTCAGCCTCACCGGCGGCGCATCGAGCAAATGGAAGCCATCTGCACAAACACGTGAGACCACCTCCGCTGTCACCCCGCCCCATGGAAAGGCTTCACCGAGAGCAAGCAATCTACCAGTACGAGCCACGGATGCAATGATCGTGTCGGTATCCAACGGCTTTACCGAGCGCAAGTCAACCACCTCGATTTCCCAGCCCCCATCTTTTTGGAGCATTTCAGCAGCCCTCACAGCTTCATGAACCATCGCACTGTAGGTCACAACCGTAGCATGCTTACCAGGCTTGGTAATACGTGCCTGACCGATAGGCAACCGATCCCCTCCTAAATCCTTGGATTTGAGCCAGCGATAAAGGAACTTATGTTCGCAATAGATCACCGGGTCATCGAGCTCGATCGAGTCCAACAACATGCCATAAGCATCAGCAACTGTTGCCGGAGTCACAACAACTAAACCGGGGTAATGCGCATATATTGACTCCATGCTCTGACTGTGGAATGGCCCAGAACCAGGGGTGCCACCTGAGGGCAAGCGCATTGTCAACGGCACAGGAACACCAGTCCTGTAGTAGTGTGTTGCCGCTTGATTAACGATCTGATTGAATGCCACCGATGAAAAATCAGCGAATTGCATTTCGAGGACAGGCCTTGCCCCCTCGATAGCAGCGCCAATGGCTACTCCAGCCATAGCATCCTCACTGATTGGGGCATCCAACACCCTCCCAGGATATTTCTCCTGCAAACCCTTTGTAGCCTTAAATGCACCGCCAAACTTGCCAATATCCTGTCCGTAGAGGAAAACACTGGCATCTTGACCCATGGATTCGTCAAGAGCGGCATGAATGGCATCTATATAAGTTACATCACTCATCACTATCTTTGCATTTGCATCTCCGCGTTTGAATAAGCCATCCAATCATCCTTGTATGGATCAGGCTCATTCTCTTTCTGCGCTATTGCCACAGCCTCTTGCACTTGATTTGCTGCATCATCCTGCCACTGCTCCACTTCGTCAACAGAGGCGAAACCACCCTCTACCAATTGCTTGATACCAACCTCGATACTGTCCCGCCCCAACCCTGAACTCCTCAAGGCGGCATCCACATATGAGCCGTCATCGTGCTCTCCATGTCCTGTAAGTCTCAGCAATGAGGCCACCACAAGCTGAGGACCCTCACCAGCTCGAGCGCGTGCCACGGCCTGCTGCATCACCTCGATACAGGCAAGCATGTCAGTACCATCCACACTGTGTCCCCGAACGCCGTAACCAATCGCCTTATCGACTAAATCATCACATGCAAATTGCCGATCGTTAGAAGTAGAATACGCATATTGATTGTTAGCCACCGTAAGCACGAGGGGCAGCTTCTCAACAGCAGCGGTATTCAAGCCCTCATGAAACGCTCCTGTGGAAGTGCAGCCATCTCCGACACAGGTCGCACCAACTACACCCTCCAGCTCACCTTTGAGGCGTTTGGCCAAAAGCATTCCCGCTACCACAGGAATAGCCGCCCCCAAATGAGAAATCATTGCAAGCATTCCCTCAGCTGGTCGACCGCGGTGAATATTACCATCTCGGCCGCGCATCGGCCCATTGACCGAACCTAAATAAGTTCGTGTGCAATCTAAAAGCTCTTCGCCAAATGCCGTGCGCCCAGCCTGATCTCGAATAAGAGGAGCATACACATCGCGCCCCTTTTCCAAACATGACGCCATTGAGGCGCTGACTGCTTCTTGCCCTTTACCCAGATAGACTCCGCCTACTATTTTGCCTGCCTTGTAGAGACTGCCTAATTTATTTTCCAAGACGCGGGCCGTAAGCATCGCCTTGAAAACTCGGCGTACGTGACTGCGTTCTGAGTTCTGATCTAAATTGTTGCTATTGCTATCCATGCAAATGAATCGGGGTATTATTGAGAGGGTGTCACAAGAGTTGCTGCGAATTCTATATGATCATGAGAACCAATTTTCAATCAACCATTAACGGCCTTACCTGCGTGGCTGCATCTTAGCGACAGGCAGCCTAACCCTGCAATAGCATTCTTTGCTAAAGAACTAGCGCTTTTCGTAAGAAACCATTGCAATAGGCTGCTATTATCTCCATAAAAAACCCGCTTCAGTGATCAACTGGTGCACATATAGCTATGGAAACAACACTTCTCATCCTTGCAGCTGGCATGGGCAGCCGATATGGCGGCCTGAAACAAATGGACCCAATGGGCCCAAATGGTGAAACAGTATTAGATTACTCTGTCTATGACGCCATCAGAGCTGGCTTTACCAAAGTCGTCTTTATCATTCGTGAAGACTTTGCCCAAGCATTTCAAGACGGCGTCGGAGCTCGCTTCCACGGAAAAATCAAAGTTGAATATGCATTCCAGAAACTCGACGATCTACCTGACGGGTTCCATGTTCCCGATGGCCGTGAAAAACCCTGGGGCACTACACACGCCATTAGAGCTGCAAGGCATGTTGTGAACGAACCATTTGCAGTCATTAATGCGGATGATTTTTACGGAGCCGATGCCTATCTTCGAATCATGGATTATTTCAAAGAATCCTGCGACTCTGACCAATCAATATCCCATTACTGCATGGTAGGCTACCACATCAACAAAACCCTATCTGATCATGGAGACGTAAACCGCGGTATCTGCTCAGAAGTAAACGGCTTACTCAGCGAAGTAGAGGAGGTCACCGAAATCAAAAGAGAAGCAGACAGCAAGATATACGGAAATCAACTCGACGGCACCCGCATCGAAATTAATGAACATGCTCTGGCATCGATGAATTTCTGGGGATTTAATCACGAGTTTTTTGAACAGCTCGAAGAACACTTCATCGAATTTCTTAAAGAATCTGGTAATGAGCTCAAATCTGAATGTTACATACCAACGCTCGTTGATGATTTGATTAACCAAAAAAAAGCTGACTGCCGCCTACTGGAGACTACCAGCTCATGGTTTGGTGTCACCTACCCCAATGACAAACCCCATGTTGTTAATGCCATTTCAAAGTTAATTGATCAGGGCGTCTACCCCAGTTCGCTCAATTAAATAAAATGATGCAGGCACAGCCACTTTCAAACCCGTTTAATTGAGTTATCTTATCAACATCCAATGATGAGAAAAAAGCTAACAAGCATTGCAAGCTGCATGTTGATCGCCACCACCTTAACACAGGGTAATGGTCCTACTAATCATGGCGGCGGTATCGCTATTAGCTTCCCGCTTGCCCAAAGCATCGCCAAAGCGCCACTGCAGCCCAAAAGCATAGCTAAAAAAACCTCACCAAATGCGGCTAAAGCTGCAGACCATGCTGCAAAAAATGATGCTCGTGTAACCGTGCTTGGCTATCATGATTTCTCATCGACCCAAGATGCAACAGAAATGCTCATTACAACGGGCAAGTTTCGACGCCAGATGCAAGCCATCAAAGATCTTGGGCTCGAAGTGATCAGCATGGAGCAATTCATTGCATGGAAAAACGGAAAGCACACAATCAAAGACCGATCCGTCTTGATCACCATCGATGATGGGTGGAAATCTATATATACCGAGGCTTTCCCAATTCTCAAAGAAATGGGGTTCCCCTTCACCATCTTCCTATACACGAATTACGTCAACGGGGGCTCTAACGCCCTCACTACTGAAATGATCAAGGAAATGCAGCAACACGGCTGCAGCATTGGTAGTCACTCAATCTCACACCCCTACCCTGCGACAGTGAAAGCAGAACGAGCAAAAGGAGAATCATCTTTTCGCTCATACCTACGCCAAGAAATGGGCGAATCACGCAAGATCCTCCAACAACAATTTGGGGGAAAGATATTGTCCTACGCTTACCCAGGGGGATTTGTCACCGGTGAAATGCTCCCCATAGCCGCTGAAAATGAATACCAATGTTTGTTTACTGTCCTCCCCGGCAAAACCACCCGATCGACATCTAGCTTCACCATTCCAAGATATATCATTCTTGGAACACACGATTACATCTTCCGAAATGCCACTAGCTTCAAGGCTACTAGAACCTCGGCTGCCACCGCTGGTGCCATCATACAAACCACACGTCACCCAGTCATCCCTGAGCCCGGCTCAATCATCTCGACGCGCCTGCCCAGTATTTTAGCTGATCTCTCTGAAGTCGAAAATATTGACCCCGAGTCTATTGTGATGCGGGTAGCTGGCTTTGGAAAAGTTCCAGTACAGTATGATCCGACTCGCAAAATTGCACAATGGAAGGTAAATCGTCGTTTACGCAGTCGAAGCTGCGACGTAAGCCTCCAGTGGCGCTCGCTCAATGACCCCGACTACGAAAAACCCATGACTTGGACTTTTCTTGTAAATCGGGAAGCCGCATACCAGCTTAAGTAACCCAACATCAAAAAACCATGTTTTCATCATTATCAGACAGCCTCGACAAAACGTTCCGGAACCTTCGAGGCGTTGGCAAAATTTCGGAGAAAAACATCAACGATGCTTTAAGGGAAATTCGCCTCGCACTTCTAGAGGCTGATGTAGAGTTCAGCGTTGCCAAAGATTTCATTGCCAAAGTTCGTGAAAAATCCATGGGCGTTGATGTGCTCAAATCCATCAAGCCTGGTGAGCAGATTGTAAAAATATTTAATGATGAACTTACAGAGCTACTCGGTGGTGACGCCGCCCCACTCAATCTCAACCCACCGGCTCACATTCTACTATGCGGACTTAACGGCGCGGGTAAAACAACCACATCAGGCAAGCTGGCACTTCGCCTCAAGAAAGAAGGACGACGCCCCTTACTCATTGCCTGCGACCTCTATAGACCAGCTGCCATCGATCAGCTCGCAACCCTAGCGCAGCAAATTGAAGTTCCATGTTTCACCCCGGAACCAGGTGAAAAAAACCTCGTCAAGGTAGCTAAGCAAGCACTCAAATGGGCAAAGAGTCAGAACGGCACCACCCTTATATTTGACACCGCAGGCCGCCAAGAAATCGATGACAACCTGGTGGCAGAGCTAAAGGACTTACACAAGTTCGTCGACCCCGGCGAAACTCTACTTGTAGCAGATTCAGCGACGGGGCAACAGGCTGTATCAGTTGCCAAACACTTTGATGAAGCTGTCGGCATTACTGGCATCATACTCACAAAGCTTGATGGTGACGCCCGTGGTGGTGCCGCCCTTTCAATGCGGGCTGTCACTGGAAAGCCGATCAAATTCATCGGTGAGGGAGAAAAGCTCGACCAACTTAACGTGTTTCACCCTGATCGCATGGCCAGCCGAATCCTCGGCATGGGTGACGTTGTCAGCATGGTCGAAACAGCCGCAGAAAATATTGACGAAGAAGAGGCGCTCAATGCCGCCAAACGACTTCAGTCAGGCAAGTTTGACTTCAATGACTTTCTCGACCAGATGAACATGCTTCGCAAATTAGGCCCGCTTGACGGCCTGATGGGCATGCTTCCAGGCTTCAGCAAAATTAAGAAACAAATCCCTGCAGACGCGTTTGATGAAAATCGCATGAAACGCATGGAGGCGATTGTTTTATCTATGACTGAGCGGGAGAGATCAACACCACAGCTCATCAAAGGCACTCGTCGCAAAAGAATTGCCGCAGGGTCTGGAAACACCATCATCGAAGTCAACCGCTTCATTAAGCAATTTACTCAAATGCGCAAAATGATGAAATCTAAAGGAAAGATGAAGGAGATGATGAAACAGCTTGGCGGCATGGACGACATGGGTGACATGCTGGGCGGCATGGGGGGAAGCGGAGGCGGAGGGGGAAAACTACCCAAGCTACCATTCTAGAGAAACACCTTCCCTCAACGGCCTAGCAGCCGATTGGTATCCTTGACCCCAAGCCCCTCTTGTTCTTTCCAGTCAGTGATATCGGGCTGAGGGAAAACACGTCTACGGACATCAGTTTCGGCATCACTAGGGCGCTGAATACGATTTGCATTTTGCTCATTCGCCGATTTCTTGTCGTAACCTTGTGTTACAAACGCCTGGTCATTAAACTTTGCGCTTTTACCCTCAGCTGATGCCTGTTTACGAACAAACCATGGCTCCATCTTGTATTGGTTGGCATCAGTGTTGCCCTGATACTGTTGCCTCTCAAATTTAGTATTACCTTGCCATCTTTTTTTTGCATACGAACGAGTTGTATAATCTTTACCGCTAAAGTCTTCACTCGTAATCATATTACTTGTTTTACCCTCAAACGCACTACGAAGATCAGACTTCATTTGGGGGTTCCCAGCCTCATCTTTACCCACGCTAAAACGTTCTGGATTACCCCACGGATCAGCTCTGACCTGCGATCTAGTGACAGTTCGTTTTTTTGCACAGGCTCCCAGAGACAGCAGGAAAAGCATGCAGATTAGCAAGTATCGCGACCAAAACATGGCAACAGAAGAATGCCATCAAACCTCCCTCTCATCAAGTCGAGATATAGAGTGCGTCAGATTGGTTCAATTTAAACGTGTCAGACACAAGATTATTGGCTTCCATATCAACATGAGCGAGGCAGCAAGAGACAAGGCAGAGCTGAGATCAAAAATGAGATCCCATTTAGCCACGGTTTCCAAAAAGCACATTGAATCAAGCTCCGCCAGCATTACTCGCCATATTGCCGATGCCAATAGACTGCTCAGTAATGTGCGCACTCTGGCCATATACGCCTCGATTCAGAATGAAGTATCACTCTCAGCGCTACATCAACTTTTACCAGGCAAGAAGCTTCTCTACCCACTCTGTCACCCGGGGCATCAACTGAGCTTTCATCATGTTACCTACGAAAATCAACTAGCCATAAGCTCTATGCAAATCCCCGAACCCCAGCCCGACCTCCATCCTGAGTTTGAAATAGAACGCATTGATATGATCTTATGCCCAGGACTAGCCTTTGGCACTGACGGGTCGCGTCTTGGGCGTGGCCATGGCTATTACGACCGCGCTCTTGATGAGTTCTCCGGAATCAAATTAGGCATCGCCCTAGACCAACAAATCACGCCAACAGTTCCACATACCTCTCACGATGCTACAATGGATTATTTGGTGAGTGAAAGTAGCATCTCTGCTACCAAACCTCTGCAAGAATAGAGCTTTGCAAGTCATCCATTACATCACTCTCGCGCTCAGTAGCATCTTCATAGCCTGCGAGGTGCAGTAAGCCATGCACAATGTAGAGCATGAGTTCACGTTCAAAATCATTGGCGTAATCACGCGCTTGAGTTCGAGCCGTCTCCACGCTGATGTGGAGCTCACCATGAGCAAACGTAATGACATCTGTCGGCCCAGGAATATGCATGAATTCAAGGTGGATACCTGCGATTGTCTCATCATCGACAAAATTAACTTCTACCTCGTTAACTCGAGCTAGATTAGAGTCAGGTTTTGCAACCTTGAGGACTTGTGTGACCGCATTACGACCAGCTAGCTCTAACCGGTCACAAAGACCCGCTGACAAGCGGATCACTTTTTGATGGTCGTAGACGTTCAGCTCCAACATGGGGAATCATGATCAAATGTGATCAAGCCTTGGTTTTCTCTGCACTAGAGCTCTTCTCGATCTTCCTCTCAGGATGAGCCTCTGACTTCTTAACCTTTTTCGAAGCCCCCTCCTCTTTTGGATAATTAATTCGTGAGTGCATCATGCTACGAATCGTCGACGCAAAGCTTTTGCAGATTTTTTTGATGTCACTCATCGAGAGGTCACAGGCATCAAGTTGCCCGTCCACCACACGAGCCATAACAATCTCGTTTACCAAATTGCGTATCTTCTCAGGCGTTGGCTTCTTGAGGCTTCTAGAAGCACTCTCCACCGCATCAGCAAGACTGATAATCGCACTTTCTCGGCTACTAGGGCATGGGCCTGGGTAACGAAAGTTCTTACGATCCACTTCTGGTATATCTTCCTTATTCTCTAGGCCCTCTTTGACTTTATCAGCCATATTATCACGCTGCTCTATTGCCTTATGATAAAAATACTGCACTAACGAATCTCCATGATGCTCTCGAATGACATCGATAATCTTTGGGTTGAGCTTATGTTTGATCGCCTTATCAACACCATCTTTTACGTGTGCAATGATAACAATCGCACTCATGGTTGGCGTCAACGTATCGTGAGGGTTTCGATCTCCCTGGTTTTCAATGAAATACTCGGGCTTACTAAGCTTACCAATATCATGAAAATAAGAACAAACACGACACATTGCAGCGTTTGCACCAACATCCTCAGCAGCTGACTCCGCTAATGTCGCCACCACCATGCTGTGATGATAGGTGCCAGGTGCCTCAAGTTGCAGCTTCCTCAATAACTTGTGATTAAGGTCACTCAGCTCAAGCCAGCTGATATTCGTTGTGATAAAAAACAAACTTTCTAGAGCGGGAAGCAAGCCACTGACTAACATCCCAGTTAATAGACCAATCGACACAGGCAACAGGGTCTTACCAGCCATGACAGACCAATTCTCGCCGAGCATGAGGTCAGAAAAATCAATTTTATTAAATGCCAGAGCCAAGACGAAAGTAGTTAGGCCTACATAAAATCCAGCTCTCAAGACACTCCCCCGTCTGCGCACAGACCGTGTCAGCACAACTGCCATGACTCCAGAAATCAGGCTGGTTACAAGGAAACAAAAAATATCAGCTTCAGGCACAAGCAACGCACCGAACAAACTCACACTGAGAGCAGAAAAAATACCTGCATGTCGACCACAAAGAACTGATGCGATCATTGGAGCAAAAGCCAAAGGAGGCAGCAAAATCCTGTAATCAGGCGACCAAGCATTCACATCAATGATATGCACAGCTATTCTCACCAATAATAAATGGAAAGCAATACCACCAAACACGAGTAATAATTTTTCATTGGCATAATTAAGCGCATGCCGTGTGTGGTAAATAAGAATTAAACCCGCAGAAACGATGATACAGAGCATCCCCCTGCGTAAACCGCTATCATGAAATAGCGTGTGCTCGGACCTGTAGAAGGCAACAATAAGGCACACGAGAACTGTAAACGTAGGATAGATGAGCAATTTCATCCACACACTGCGCTGCATCGAACCAACAACAGCATTCTCGCTGGTCGTCGAGGTGCGGCGCTTTTTGCCGGATGACATGCCCTTGTTTGCGAGGCGCCACCGCTTGATAGCATCAATAAAACCCATAAAAAATAGTTTGGATATAAATAGAAAGAGGACGCAGCATTAAGATAGGAATATGAACTAGATAAACTTCAATATCATATGTCAGCCTGTTATTGGCTACTATTGGCTGCTAAACTGCGAAGGGACGCTAAAGCGCCCCTCGTCGCGTTCATTCTAACCTAAAATCAACACTCTGACAATATCATATTAGCCCGCTTTCAAACGACTGTTTAAATTATGCCTGACCGGTAAATCTAGAAAAAACGGGCACAGTAAAATGAAATGATAAAGTGCCGCTCCCCTGTAAGCCGGATTCTGTCCTTACTACCGGAGCAGTAATGTACGATCATTTATCTTACCTCACAATGTGAGGAACCTCCCCGAAGGGATGGTGCGACTAATACCCGGGGATTTTTAACGAGCGGGCAACTCTTCCCCTGTTATGTCTTGCGCTACGCGGGGTTTGCAATGCCTCCTCAGTTACCATCGGAGCGGTGGGCTCTTACCCCACCTTTTCACCCTTACCTGAGCTCCTAAGAACACTGGCGGTTTACTTTCTGCTGCACTTTCCGTCCGAGCGGTTTGAACCGACCGTCCCCTGTTATTCACAAGGCGCGCTGCCCTATAGCGTCCGGACTTTCCTCAATTACTCTATTAGAGCAACTGCGATCGTCCGGGGAGCGGCATGCACAGCCTATGCGCAATACATCAAATGCCAAACCTCAAATCAAAGAATATGATCAACTGCCTTGATTCGCACTTGGATTTTATAATTTTAAACCTAGTAATACCATCATGTCACATGTCCTTGCCACCTACGCCAATTTTCCTATTACGATTGTAAAAGGTGAAGGTGCATGGCTTTGGGATAATGAAGGCAACCGTTACTTGGATTTTTGTTCGGGCATCGCCACTTGCAGTATTGGCCATTGCCACCCCGCATTAACTGATGCGATCTCAAAGCAATCTGCGATTCTGATGCACTGCTCGAATCTTTACCAAATTCCCCTACAACAAGAACTAGCAACCACCATTGTTGAGGACTTCGTCAAGATTCCCGGGAAGGTTTTTTTCTCTAATTCAGGAGCTGAGGCAAATGACGGAATGATCAAAACAGCGAGACGATTCGGCCACGCCCGACCAAATCAAAATGGCCAGCCACGCTATGAGGTCATCACATTCAACAACTCCTTTCACGGAAGAACTTTGGGCTCCATGGCGGCTACAGCACAAAGCAAAATCCAACAAGGTTTTGACCCAATGCTGCCGGGCTTTCGTTACGTAGCGCTCAATGACATCAATGCACTCACTGCGGCAGTGAGTGACATCACCGCGGGCATCATGCTTGAGCCAATCCAAGGTGAAGGAGGCATTAATGAGGTAACACCTGAATTTCTCAACTGCGTCAATGATCTCTGCAAGCAAAACGACTTGTTGCTCATGCTCGACGAAGTTCAATGCGGTCTGGGGAGAACTGGCACCTTGAACGGCTGGCAGGCTTTTTCTCCTCAATTAAAGCCAGACACCATTTCATGGGCCAAGAGCCTTGGAGGGGGTTTCCCGATTGGCTCTTTTTGGACAAGTGACCGAGCTATTGATAACAAAGGAACCCCTCTCTCTTCATTGATGGGTGCAGGATCACATGGATCAACTTATGGTGGCAACCCCCTCGCCTGCGCCGCTTCCCTTGCGGTACTTCATGAGATATCTGGATCAAACCTCCCCGCAAATGCAGCTCGGCAAGAGCAACGCATTCGCAAAGAGGTTCAATCATGGCAACACCCCAGTATTACCGGTATACGGGGCAAGGGCCTGCTGCTTGGCTTTGCTCTGAATGGCAACTCCATTCCACGTGATGAAAATACCCCCCCTGCCCTGCAGCTCTGCAAATTACTCATGGCAAATGGGCTACTTACCGTTCCGGCAGGAACTGACACCTTGCGCTGGCTACCGCCGCTTAATGTGTCTGACGAAGAAATTGATCAGGCACTAAGCATACTTAAAAACACGATCGACAGTTTGTAGATCACAGCATTTATTATCCTCCTCTCTTATTATTTACATGACACATTTACTCTCAATAGAAGAACTCTCTAAGGATCTCATCTGGAAACTTATTGATCACGCCGCAACCCTCAAAAACGAGCGGGAGAAAGGAACCCATGACCACAAGCCTCTACAGGACCAAACTTGGGCTATGATTTTCACCAAAGCCTCAACCCGCACGCGCGTCTCTTTCGAAGTAGGCGTCCGCGAGCTAGGAGGCTCCGTCATGTTTCTATCATCTAATGACATCCAACTTGGACGAGGTGAGCCGATTAAGGACACAGCTCGCGTCATGGGTCGAATGGTTCATGGTGCCATCATACGCACCTATGCCCAAAAAGACGTCCTCGATTTTGCGAAATATTCGGGCATCCCAACCATCAACGCCCTCACCGATGACGCCCACCCTTGCCAGATACTTGCCGACCTACTGACCATTCGCGAGCGTCTTGGCACATGGGAAAATAAGAAAATTGCTTTTGTTGGTGACGGCTTCAACAACATGTCGAGGTCTTGGATGTGGGCTGCCAAACAGCTCAACTTTCACCTAGCTATAGCAGCTCCAGCCGACTGCTTGCCGACAGAGAGTTACCTAAACCGCCTGGAGTCATCGAACATTACCTTACATACCGATCCAATTGAAGCCGTCGATGGCGCCGACGTGATCAACACCGATGTCTGGCTATCTATGGGTCAGGAAGGCCAAGCCGAAAAAGAGGCTCAATTTGATAACTACCAAGTAAATTCTGAACTACTTAAGCATGCAAACCCATCTCACATCGTACTCCACTGCCTTCCCGCTTATCGAGGCAAAGAGATCACCGAGGAGGTGCTCGAAGCTTACGCCGATGTGATATTTCAGCAGGCTGAAAATCGCCTGCATGCCCAGAAATCCATCCTAGCAAAACTAGCCGCTTATCATTCAAGCGAATTATAATTGCCTCCATACATCTCTGCTCTGCTGAGTGCTGAGTAAACACCCACAACATGCACGGCCAACTTCTGATTCTCGGCATAAAAGGCACTACGCTTACCAGCGAAGAGGTCGAGCTCTACAAAACAATACAACCCGGGGGCTATGTTCTCTTTGGTCGTAACATCGAATCTCCTGAGCAGGTTCGCAAGCTCACGGATGATTTACGCGAGCTCAGCGAGCACACGCCAATCATCTCTATTGACCAAGAAGGTGGCCGCGTATCGCGCACCCGCCTCATCGGCAATGAGCCGCCATCTGCGGAGAGTCTACGAAACAAGGCTGACCCTGGATTGATCGCTCAGCACGGCAAGCTCACCGCTTTTGTTTTAAGGCTCATGGGATGCAACATGGATCTCTGCCCCGTTCTGGATATCTCGTATAATGACGATGCTGACAATGCACTCAAAGGCAGGTGCTATGGTAAAGACGCACAAGAGGTCATCACCAACGCCGGAATCTTCAATAGCAATCTACGTCACTGCAGAATATTATCCTGCGGCAAACACTTCCCATCATGTGGACTCGCCACCGACGACCCTCACCACACCCTTCCCAAAGTAGATAAATCTGCAGCTGAAATGCTGATGAGCGACCTACTCCCCTACACCAGCCTGATGCCTGAATTGGATGCCATCATGAGCTGTCACACTCACTTTTCCGCCATTGACCCAGAGACACCGGGACTACCAGGCTCTATGTCGCACAACCTCCTTACGCGATTATTACGGGACCAGCTTGGTTACGAAGGCGTCATCATGACAGACGACCTCGATATGGGGGCTATCGTTAACCACTATGGAAGAGGACCCGATGTCACAAACGCCATATTAGCTGGTAATGACATGGTAATGATTTGCCACCAAATCGAAACAGCCAAAGAAGCTCTCAACCACCTCAAAGAAATACCACATCACCGTATTGATGATTCGTTGCGAAGGATCGAAAAGCTGAAGAAAAACGCTTACAAACCTCTAGCTTTCAGCACTGAACTATGGGATCAGATCGACAATGACATCATGCAACTGAGAATCGATGTCATGGGCGAAGAACAAGCACGCGAAGCAATAGATTACACTGGGCAGAAACGCTCTCCAGTTGAGGACTACTGATGGGAATAACCTCAGCCTAGCTGAGCTCTATCTCTGAAATAGCTTTCATGATTTTATCAGAAATTTTCTGATAATCATCCCTACCTTTCGCCTTCAGCTCCTCTGGCGTAAAAGTAATCGGATCTCCGACTACCAAGGTGATAGGACGAAAATGTATCTTGCTTGATCCACGTGGGAGCGCATCTCGTGCCCCAAAAATTCGAACCGGCTGGACCACCGCTTTACTCTTAGCTACAATCAACCCTGTACCTGCCTCGGCAGGCTGCAACTCACCGTCCAACGTGCGGGAACCCTCAGGGAAAACAACGACCTGATTATCAGCGCGCAGTAGTTTAATAATCGTTTTTAAGCTCGTCATATCAGGACGATCTTGATCTACAGGGATTGAATTTAATCGTGGATACAACCAAGCGCCGAAACCAGTAAATAAGGTTTTACGTGCTAGGTAATAGACCGCCTTGTCATAGGCGACCCCCACAAGTGGAGGATCAAGGTAACTCTCATGATTCGATGCGATTAATACAGGACCATCTGTCACTAATTTTTCTTTCCCAACAACTCGGTAAGAAAAAAAGCAGACAAAGCAAAGCTTCCACAAGTTGCAACAAAACCAATAAATCGTTTTCATCATTAAAATATCATTTAAGAACCAGCCCCTTTTTCTGGAGCTCTACGAGAGCGGCTTCTACCACTTCATCAATGCTCATCTCTGAGCTATCAATAACTACTGCACCATCAGCAACAATAAGAGGTGAATTTTCACGTTTACTATCTTCCTCATCTCTCTTGCTGACCACATCCACCAAACCCTCCGCCGAGCGCCGCGCTAGGCGCACCTCCTCTGACGCATCAATATAGAGCTTATAGGGTGTATCTGGGAAAACTACCGAGCCAATGTCACGACCCTCCATTACCAAACTATCTAATTTGAGAAACGCGCGCTGTTTTTCAACCAGCAACTCACGCACCTCCGGAACCGCTGCAACCTTAGATACTCGCTCATTCACTCTATCCTCCCTTAATGCCCTACCCGGATCAACACCATCAATAAGTATGTTAGACTGACCATTAGCAACGCCACAAGTAACCAAAATACCTCGAAGCATCGCAGCCACAGCCTCAGGATCGGAAACGTCGACATTCTTTTTTAAACTAGCCCATGCAATAGCACGATACATCGCACCTGTATTGATCATAATAAGGCCGAGGCGCTCTGCCAACCGTCGAGCAACAGTGCTCTTACCTGATGCGGCAGGCCCATCGATCGCAATGGCAAAAAAATTCGTTTTTGTTTCCTCAGGCATGGGTAGTAAAATGAATTAAAAGTTATAAATTAGCCAGCAAGGATCGTTTCTAAATGATCAGCGAAGCCAGGATAGGATGTGTCAATGCAGGCAGTGTTGTTAATCACGGTATCGCCAGAGGCAAACAACCCCGCAATAGCAAAGGCCATCGCAATGCGATGATCTCCAAAACTCTCGAGCTCGGCCCCCTGTAGCGACTTACCTCCTGATATCTCCATTCCGTCTTCGTATTCCTCGATATCTGCACCCATCAACTTCAAATTTTGCACCACCGTAGCAATGCGATCACTCTCTTTCACCCTCAGCTCCTTTGCATTTCTGATCACCATCTTCCCTTGCGATAATGCTCCTGCTACTGCCAAGACGGGAATCTCATCAATTAAGTTTGGCACTTCTTCGGGTTTTACCTCGGCACCCTGCAGTGACTTACCATGGACTTCAATGTCACCATAAGGTTCGCCACATTCATCAGGATGCCTTACTATGTTAATGTCGGCACCCATGCGAATGAGCACATCTAAAATAGCGGTACGAGTAGGATTCAAACCAACATTTTTAATAAGTAAACGAGCCCCAGGCATTGATGCAGCAGCAACGATCCAGAAGGCTGCTGATGAAATATCTCCGGGCACACGCAAACGAGCTGCTGCCGGAGTCTTACCTCCAGTGACAGAAATAGTTTGCCCGTCTCGGCGCGATGGCATCTTAAAATATTCTAGCATGCGCTCAGTATGATCTCGCGTTTCTGCTGGCTGAATGACTGAAGTAGTCCCGTCAGCAAATAAACCTGCCAGCAGCACAGCACTCTTTACCTGCGCACTTGCTACTGGCATCTCGTAACAAGTCGGCTTTAGCTCGCCACCAGTAATAAACAATGGCGCGCAACCGGGATCATCACCACGCGCCTCGATCGAGGCACCCATCTGTTCGAGGGGTTTTATAATTCTTCCCATAGGTCGTGATTGCAATGAAGCATCACCCGTTAGAGTAGATTCAAATGGCTGCGCCGCCAACAAACCAGCCAGCAGCCTCATACCTGTCCCCGAATTACCACAATCAACATGACCTTCAGGAGCACATAGCTCCATACTTCGCCCGTGTATTATTAGAGCTGTCGGCCCATAGCCGAGCTTTTCTTCGATGACATCATGTGTGGCACCCAGCTGAGCCATCGCCTTCAAGGTGCATATACAGTCTTCACTAGGCAAAAAATTATCTATGCGACAACCCCCATCGGACAAACCGCCAAATATAGCAGCGCGATGCGAAATACTCTTGTCGCCTGGAACTTCAAATTCAGCTTCCAAATGATTGATTGAGTGAACGCTAATACTGGACATATCTCGGTAAAATATAGGTGTACTGATGAAAGTTGTTAGTTAAATACTTACCTGAGCAGCGCAATGTGAATGGCGCTAAATAGCTCAAAGCTTGTCTCTGAGATCTTTAGCCTTGGCCAACAACTCAGCTAACGCTTCATCGCTTGAATCATCAAGCAAAGCAAGCATTTCACGCAAATACGTAATAGCTTCCTCTACCGGCTCTCGCAGCGCCTCCTTGTTTCTCATCAGAATCTCAGCCCACATTTCCGGGTGCCCAGAGGCGACACGCGTCGTATCACGCATACCATTCCCAGCGAACTTCCCTTGTTTTGGGTCATTAAGCCCAACAAGTGCACCCACAGATGCCAAGATATGAGGCATATGACTGATGCGAGCCATCACTCGATCGTGATCCTCTGACGAAGTCGCATAGCACTGGCACCCAATCCCCTGCCAGAGCGAGCGAATCGCTGAGACATCTTCTTCCGGATGCTTAAAATCGTTAGTTATAATGCAAGCAGCTCCATCAAAAAGATCTTCTCGAGCTGAGGAAACGCCTGCCTGCTCCGATCCAGCCATAGGGTGGCTTCCTATATATTTGGCTCCTAGCCGTGCAACAGTGGGGCCCAAAAGATCTCGCGGAGTCATTTTGACACTCCCGACATCCGTGACCAAGACCCCCTCAAGGCTGCAGCAGGCCGCACATGCTTCTAAGATTTCCAGCATCGCGCCGACAGGTGAGGCTAGGACAATGACTTCAGCATCCTCGACTACCGCCCTAAGGTCTGTGCTGGCATGCTTCACACCGCGGCACACAGCATCTGAGACACCCCGCTCACGCCTACCCCACAACGCGACTGTAGCCGATGGGAGACGAGACTGAACAGCAAGAGCAATCGAGCCCCCGAGCAGTCCACTTCCTAATACGGCAATACGTTTCATACGGATCTATGACTGGCAGATGCCAGCTTAAAAGCAAGAACCGAGGCTACGAAATTAGTGATACTGCAAGATTACAATCAAGCAGACGGGCGATCAACATAAGCATAAGGCCATGTAAGAATTACCTTATGGCACCCTAAATTTGTGATTTGGATCAGGATCTTCTGGATCACGACACAAGCGACCTGAGCCAATCCCTTTAACATCAACAATATTGTGAGTATATGGATTGAATACGAATCCAGGTTTTCCGGGAACAGCAGTTGCTGTTGGATATTTTGACTTCGTTGTTGGCACTGTAGCTGAGTTATTTGCATTAGGCTCAGTCCACTGACCACCTTCAGCCGGTTGGTTTCCATACTGGTTGGTCACGCCGTTGACACCACCATTGGCTGCTTGTTGCTCGAGTAATTGACGGTTTTCTTCGATACGCCTCTGCTCTTCACTGGTTATGGTCTGCTCAACCTCAAGGCGGCTAGGTTTGGCTTCGCGATTACCATAGTTTGAAGGGTAAGGGTAACATGCTCCAAGAAGGAAAATGACAGCCAGCGGCAAGAGTATGCTCTTTGATAAATCCATTATATCTAGATAGTTAACTTGTTAATTGGGATGACAATCTCGGACAGCTTTTAACGAATACCCATCGAGTTGCCAATAACGTGATGAGTTTGTAACCTCACACCATTGCAAGTCAAGTCCTAGCTATATCATAACCGAATCTCAGTATATCAAGACGCCTAGAAAGCCAAAAAAATCTATAATAGCACGACAGTTTGCTAAACAACACTTGATTAGAATCATATTCTCAAGAGGATCATTCCATCTATCATTACCCCGTGAGCTCCAACACCTCCATTTCCACTCTGGTATCAGACCGTATTGGGCTAGCCCTCAGCGGCAACCCCATACTCGACGACGATTTTAATTCATTAGCCCTGCAGATTTTTGAACATCAATATCAGAAAAACAGAGCTTATCAGAATTTCTGCCTAGCCCTGGAAATAAGCCCAGACCGAACTAATCACTGGCATGACATCCCAGCGCTACCCACAGAAGCCTTCAAAATTGAGCCATTTCCGCTGGTTACCTTTCCAATGGAACAGGCTAAAACAACCTTCCTTACTTCTGGGACAACGACGGAGGCCAGAGGCATGCACTATTTCCGCTCTACCAAACTCTATGATCATTCAATCGTCAGCGCCTGGCATGAGCTCAACCTGCCCGACGCTAGGCGCTCTGTTTTTTTGATAGCCCACCCCGAGCAATCGCCCCAATCATCGTTATCACATATGATGGGAGTCATATCAGACCAACTTGCCACGCAATCCACATGGTTACTCCATCAATCAGGATCCATCGATTACAACAGCCTCATCAGTGCCATTAAAGATCAACAGGCAGTTGCATTGTTTGGCACCGCACTATCATTCCTCCACCTCTTTGACTCAATGGAATCACCCCTCAGGCTTCCAACTGGCAGCTGGGCAATGGAAACAGGTGGCTACAAAGGAACAAAACACCAACTCACTAAAGGCGACCTACACCAATTATTTAAAACCAAACTGGGTCTAGATTCTGACTCGATCATCAACGAATACTCAATGACCGAGCTCAGCAGCCAATTTTACAGCCCAGGGCTAGATCGCCCGCATCAGGGTCCTAGCTGGACTCGGACACGCATTATTGATCCGCTGACCAACACAGACGCCAAACCAGGAGAGCTTGGACACCTCGTGATTTACGATCTTGCCAATGTCGATTCAGCAATGGCCATCCGCACCCAAGATCTTGCCATACAATGCCAAACAAATCTTGAACAAAAGAATACCTCATTCAACTTAATTGGCCGTGACCCTAGCGCCCTTCCAAGAGGATGCTCACGGTCTAGTGACGAATCTTTAAGCTTATGATTTCTACACCAGAACGCATTCAACTACTTACTGAAGCATGCTCACATCAAGAAGTGCAACGATGGACTGGCTGCATTACCAGCGATGATCTTAATGCATGGCTCAGCAGTGAACTTGGAAGCGCCCTTGCCCTGGACAAATTTCTTCCTCATGGACCGCTCCACAGCAAAGCCATAGCCCCTAAATGCATCCTGCACATCGTCAGCGGGAACACACCTCATGCAGCCTTCCAAAGCATTATCAGAGGACTACTCATAGGATCGCACAACATCGTCAAAATCCCTGCAACAGGATTGCATCCATTCACCGACGCCCTCGAACACTTTCCAAAACCGCTCAGAGAGCTTATTGAAACACATAACACATTAGAGGATAAAGATTGGCTCAAAGCTGATGTAGTCATCGCTATTGGATCAGATGAATCTATTGCAGCTATCCACCAGAAGACAAAACCAGATCAGCAATTCATCCCTCACGGCCATAAAGTATCCATTGCTATTGCCTACGATGACTATGAAAATGCCGCCCAGCTAGCTGCTCGCGACGTTTCCCTCCACAACCAACAAGGCTGCTTATCGATACACGCCATATACTCTCGTGGAGACTCCAAACACTTTGCTGAATTACTAGCCATGGAAATGGAAAAATTCTGCGTCAACAACCCGCCTAGTCCGATCTCTACCTCCGAGGCTGGGGCGATCAGAATCCTAAGAGAGACGACTCGCTTTTGTGCCTCCAATGATTCTTCCACTCAACTCTGGGAGAGCAAAGACACCTTAAACTGGACAGTCATCCACCAAGATGAACCCACACTCCAACTCTCCTGCCTCAACCGTTGTGTTTACGTTAAGCCGCTACCGCCCAGATTAGACAACGATATACTCGGCACCCAATCAGCTTATTTATCAACCATTGCTATCCATCCCTTCGACAAAGCAGAAGCGACATCACTAGAAAATCTATCTGCACATAGAATTTGTCCCTTGGGCAAGAGTCAGCAACCTAGCCTATTTTGGCACCACGATGGCATTGCGCCTATCGCTTCACTTGTTAAATGGAAAGACATCGGTTAAACCCGCCCACACAATCACGCAACTCATCATGTTTGACCCACCCATCAAGACAAGCGGAACTGTTATTGATTCGCCTAAAGAAAATATTTACCGAGTCGAGTTACCCAATGGAAAAATCATCGTCGGCCATGTTGCCAAAGCCATGGTCGCACTACATCAGGACATTATTCCCGAGTGCAAAGTCCAATTGGAGTTGACCCCCTATGATTTCAGCAAAGGCCGCATCGTAGCAGTCACGCAGGCTAATTGACCAGCGTCACTCAAATCGCGTTGCCCTCATAGAGCTGTTGATCCATATCTAGAGCAGGGCTACCTTCTGTGCTCTGCCCCATAAGAACAGCAGGAACACCCGCAACCGTTTTATGAGGCGCCACATCATTGAGCACCACACTGCCTGCACCAATTTTGGCACACTCACCTATCTCTACACGGCCTAATATTTTAGCACCCGCACCAATCAGGACACCGGACCTTACTATTGGGTGACGATCACCTGTCATCTTACCAGTACCTCCGAGAGTAACCTCATGGAGAATAGATACATTGTCTTCAACAATTGAAGTCTCTCCAATAACAATACTGGTGGCGTGGTCTAATAAAATACCACAACCAATTTGAGCTGCAGGATGTATATCAACAGCGAATGTCTCACTAACGATACTTTGAAAATAAAGCGCCAACGAATGGCGACCATCCAACCAAAGGCTGTGAGCAACTCGATATGCCGAAATCGCCAAAAACCCTTTATAAAACAGCAACGGCTCAAGTGCGGAGCTGCACGCAGGATCACGGTCTACAATCGCTCTCATATCGCCAGCAACAGCCAGTAATATTCGCTCATTCGATTTCAGCACATCTTCTAGCAAAGGCTGGAGCTCCGAACGCTGCATATCCTCACGCGCCATTCTCCGAGCTAAGCGAACAGCGAGGCTTTCAGCAAGATTAGCACGACTAATCACCACGTCATCCAGCATGCGTGTAAGGTGAGACTCATTTTCCGACATAAGAATAGCAGCATCACGTATCGCATTCCAAATACGCTCAAGATCAACATTTCTTAGCAATGATCCATTGCAAAGGTTCACTGGCTTGACGCTGGTATTGTTTTCTTTTTTATGTTCCATTCTCTTTATGCGTATTTCACAGAAACTTGAGTATGCCTGTCGTGCTATGGTTCAACTTGCACAGCATCATGATGGGCAAACTTTGACACAGCTAGACGATATCGCCCAGCGTGAAGCAGTTTCTGCTAACTTTCTAGTCCAAATCCTCAACGATCTCAAGCGCGGTGATCTTATTATTAGCAAGAGGGGTAAAACAGGAGGCTATCTACTAGCTCGCGACCCAAGGGAAATCAACCTCTTGGACATCACCAAAGCTGCCGATCCTGGCATGCTGAGCAATCATGTAGCTGGTGAAGGTGAGTCAGGCAGAGCTATCCACGATGCATGGAATCAAGTCCACGACTCACTTTGCAAAGAACTCAGTTCTATCACCTTAGACTCACTTGGCACACAAACACCCATGTTTTATATTTAAGCACTTACCAATGCTTGACTAGATTGATGAACTTCTGGGCCTCCATTATTCTTTTGTTTGCTGCGCACTCGACACTCTCGGGTGAGCAAATTAGAGCCTACAATGAGAACGCATCTCCGACTAACCAACGCAGAGCTCACGGCAATGCATGTGGCCCTGCCTCATTATTAAACGCCTTTCACTATGGCTCCAAGAAATGGCAAAGAGCTTTCAACGCTGTGCCAGGAGACGACAGCAAAACACGCATCAACTATGTTATTTCCAGATGGGGCCTCAAACCCTCGAGACATATCCAAGGTGTAAAACGTTGGAATCAACAAGGAATAAACCTCGTCGACCTTCATGATATTGCCAACGAAATGTGCGACTATCACTGGCTACCTAAAATAAAATATGAGGTATTGGCACGCGAACAAAATGAACTACCTAATGAACTTTTGCATCGTAGCCACAAACGAATTGTTAAATCACTCAAGAAAGGCCTACCTCCTATACTGTGCATCAGGCGATACGCCTATCGTGACAGCAAGGAGCTTAAAACTAAATCATGGTGGCCCATTAGCGCACACTTCATCGTCATTATAGAGACAACCACCACCATACAAAACAACTCCACCGCTTTTAAAATAAAATACATCGACCCTTACGGAGGCCATATCCACGAAGGAATGATTCAAACCAATACTAGCAAGTTTACTAATAGCCCATTTTTAGCAGCCAAGCTTCCCTCTGCCACCATCGGTCGTTCTCTGCTCAAAAAAGGAGAACCATCGATCCTCACCTTTTCTGCAGTTATGGGCCGATGGTAATCGCCTTCACCTATTCTTTCCGCTCGCATTAAACACTGCATTTGTAACACTAATATTCACTCAGATCACACCACCCGACATGCAAGGACTCATTTTAAAAATCGACTGCCCTGACCAGCACGGTATCGTAGCCAAAATCGCATCGTACGTAGCAGATTATGAAGCAAACTTGTGCGAATTCTCACAATTCACTGATGACGAACAAAACAAGTTTTTCGCACGTGTAGAGATTGACACTAAGAACCTCAAAGTAAGCCTGGAAGATTTCATTTCCGGCTTCAACACCCTTGGCAAATCACTATCTGCCTCATGGCACTTTCGTGAGTTACCCTACAAAATGCGTACTGCCGTCTTGGTGACTAAAACAGACCACTGCCTGAATGAAATCTTGTGGAGAACCAAGCTTGGTGAAATGCCCATCGAAATCACCTCCATCATTGGCAACCGAGACAACTGTCAAAAAATCGCCGAACAGGCAGGCATCCCCTTTCATCAAATTAATCTTGATGGAGACAACAAAGAGTCAGGCTTCCAACAAATCAAAAACATCCTGCATGATGAAGATGTTGAACTCACCGTTCTTGCTCGTTTCATGCAGATATTACCCACCTGGTTTTGCGATGAATACAGCGGTAAAATCATCAACATTCACCACTCTTTTCTGCCAGCATTCATAGGAGCAAATCCATACCGACAAGCATACGAGCGTGGTGTCAAACTCATCGGAGCCACATGTCACTACGTAACAACAGAGCTTGATGGCGGCCCCATCATTGAGCAAGAAGTCAAACGCGTGCAACATTTCCACAAACCAAAAGACCTAATGCGCCTTGGTCGTGACTGCGAGAGAGATGCTCTGGCACGTGGCATACGCTTGCACGTAAATGATCGAACCATCATTCACCAAAACCGAGCGATTGTGTTTCCCGACTAGCTTGCGTTAGATTTCACCTAAGGCAAACATCATTCATCACACGCCACTGCAGAGTTAAGTTGTGGCATGCTTTGCTCGAATCTGTCCATCACCCCGGATTCGATATTGATAAGATGTAAGCTCTCGAAGAGCCATTGGCCCGCGTGCATGCAACTTATCTGTTGAAATACCAATTTCGGCGCCAAAGCCAAATTCTCCACCATCACTGAAACGAGTGGAAACATTGTGGAAAACGCAGGCGCTATCTACTTGGGTCATGAACTGCTTTGCGCGAGATTGATCTGCCGTCACAATACAATCACTATGCCGTGAGCTATGCGTATTGATGTGATGAACCGCATCAGCCATTGAATCCACCACCTTAATAGCAATGATTAGGTCAAGATACTCAGTATCCCAGTCCTCATCACTAGCAGCTACAACACGATCTCCGAGCACCTCGAGGACCACAGCATCTCCACGCATCTCCACCCCCTTTTGTTGATAAACATCCGCTATTTGAGGCAGAAATTCGGCAGCTAAATCCTTGTGCACAAGCAACGTTTCTAAAGCATTACAAACACCAGGCTTATGAGTCTTTGCATCATCGGCGATCGCAACCGCCATCTTTAAATCCGCATCCTTGTCGATATAAGTATGACAAATACCATCGTAATGTTTGATCACCGGCATACGAGCCAGAGAGACGACCGTCTCAATGAGTCCCTTGCCCCCTCTCGGAATAATGACATCGAGCCACTGATCCATTGATGCCATCACGCTGACGCTCTCTCGATCTGTGAATGGAATTAACTGGATTGCATTAGCTGGCAAACCAGCTTTCTCACCTCCAGATTGAAGAGCCGCAGCAATCGCCTTGTTAGAATGTATCGCTTCAGATCCACCCCGCAAGATCGTTGCATTGCCTGACTTCAGACAAAGCACGGCTGCATCACTCGTCACATTAGGCCGACTTTCATATATAATACCGATGACACCAATAGGAACACGCACTTGCTCAAAGTGCACATCATTGGGGCGCACCCAATCACTCAACACCTCACCGACTGGGTCAGCAAGGGCTGCTACCTCCTCGATACCAGATGCAATCGCATCGATCCTATCGTGATCGAGACGAAGCCTATCAAGCATCGCAGCAGTCAACTCATTCGATTCGCCAGCAGCTATATCTTTTGCATTAGCCTCCAGAATGGCGGTCTCCTGCTCACGCAAGGCTGATGCCATAGCGCGTAAAATATCATTTTTCTTATCAGCAGTGAGAATCGCCAAAGCGTGCGCGGCCGCGCGTGCCTTCGCACCCATCTCGAGGATAATTTCTCTAATCTCCTGTTTATCCATCAATTCAGTGTATCTATCTGAATTAAATATCAGAAACAGGAAGTTGGCTCACTTCTTGCCTGATGTGCTCAGCAAGAGGCGTGCTCAAGTAGCGCTCCGTAGAGCTACAAGCAACCGTGACGATACGTTTCCCTTTAAACTCAGGACGCTTTGCTAACTGTATTGCTGACCAAATGTTGGCACCACTAGAAATACCCACTGGCAAGCCATCACTCTGCGCCACCGCTTGAGCAGTCTCAAAAGCATCTTCATTGGTCACACAAATTGTTTCATCGATGACATCTACGTTCAAATTACCTGGAATGAAACCTGCACCAATGCCTTGAATCTTGTGCGGTCCGGGCTGGCCACCAGAGATTACAGGACTAGCTGCGGGCTCGACTGCCACTACGTGCATACTGGATCTCGGTTTAAGAACCTCAGCTACACCGGTAATTGTTCCACCCGTGCCGACACCGGAGACAAACGCATCAATTTTACCGTCTGTTGCGGACCAGATTTCTTCCGCTGTTGTTTGGCGGTGTGCCTCTGGATTTGCTGGGTTGTCAAACTGGCTAGGACCAAAGGCCCCTTCGCCAGCCTCCTCAATGAGCTGCTTTGCCTTGGCAATGGCACCACCCATGCCCTTAGGCCCAGGTGTCAGAACAATTTCTGCACCAAGCATGCGTAGGAGCACACGACGCTCAAGAGACATCGTCTCGGGCATTGTCAGAATACAGCGATAACCTTTAGCACGAGCTACAAAAGCGAGAGCAATACCAGTATTACCGGACGTTGGTTCAATGATCGTGCCGCCTGGCTTCAGTTGACCGTCTTTTTCAGCAGCCTCGACCATCGAGCGCCCGATACGATCTTTAACACTGAAGAGCGGATTGAAAAACTCGGCCTTTACCAAGATTTCCGCCTCCAAACCTTTAGTGACATTGTTTAATTTTACGAGTGGAGTGTTTCCTACAGTTTCTACGAGATTGTTAGCAATTTGGCTCATGACAGATTTAATAATAGTTGATCGACATCCACAGCATCAATGAAATCGCACTATAATCAAGCCCGATTCACCTCTGAATTAGTCATTCACCACCACCAGCAAGACAAAGGTAAAACATCCGTGCCATTCCTTAAATTCATGCTAAAAGCCCAACGTGAGCGACACGAAACCAGCCAAGCAACCAGAATCATCATCACTCTTGGGATACTCCCTCGCTGATTTGGAAGCCCTCTATGCCGAAATGGGACAAAAGCCCTATCGCGTAAAGCAAACCATGGAGTGGATCTACAAGCAACGCATCAGCGACATCGAAGAGATGAGCAACTTGCCTGCCGACTTGCGTGAGCAGCTATCTCAATCACACCACCTCAACCAGCTACAACACATTGAGACCAAGGGAGCTGCAGATACCACGCGTAAGTTCTTGTTCCGCCTCCACGACGGGCGCTATGTCGAAACTGTCTTTATCCCTGCCTCAATCGGACTCAAAGGCAAACAATCATCACGCAAAACCATCTGCGTATCATCCCAGGTCGGCTGCGCTTACGGTTGCAAATTCTGTGCATCTGGACTCGCTGGCTTTACTCGCAACCTCATGGCCGCCGAGATTATTGGCCAAATGCTTTCGGTAGAGAAAATTTCAGGCCAAGCTATTAACAACATAGTATTCATGGGTATGGGCGAACCACTCGCCAACCTCACAAACCTCACCAAAGCCCTAGAAGTTATCACTGGTCATTGGGGTCTTAACATAGGAGCGAGGAGCATCACCGTATCGACATCAGGCCTTGCACCTCAAATACGTAAACTTGCCGAGTTCCCTGCCCCCATTAGATTAGCCATCTCGCTGCACGGCGCCACCGACGAAGTTCGCGACCTGATCATGCCCATTAATAAAAAATACCCCATTAATGAGTTATTTGAGGCACTCCACTTCTGGCGAACCCATAAGAAACAAAAAATATCATTAGAATACATACTCATAGAAGGGGTCAATGATGACCTTGAGCAAGCCGCGATATTGGCGAAGCGAGCCAAAGGCATCAATGCCAAGGTTAATTTGATTCCCTACAATACCGTTGAGGGCCTCACATGGAGAAGGCCCAGCGAAAGTCATTGCATTGCATTTCGTGACATCATTGCAAATCAAGGCATCAATACCACACTCAGGCTAGAGAAAGGTGGCGACATTAACGCCGCATGTGGCCAACTGAGACTGAAAAAAGAAACCGCCGAGGGAATCATCAAAGCACCCGCAAAAAAAAGCTGATAAAATAATTTCAGAGTTATTCACAACGAGCACACTAACAGGCTGTTTTTTTGTTCCTTCACCTACAATTTTGACAAGCTCGCCAAGTATTTAAAAAATACTTTACCGACCCATTAAAAATCATCTGCAACAACACAATATTGTATGATTTTATCTTTGATACCACAACATATACTACCATAGTCTTCGCCGTATCAGCTACAAAAGCTGCTTATACTATGCGTTGTATTCAGTGTGGATCTCTCAAAGACAAAGTCATCGACTCGCGGATGTCGAAAGACGGAACCACCACGCGCCGACGCAGGGTCTGCCTCGCTTGTGATTATCGTTACACCACCTATGAGCAGATTGAGCGCACCGAGCTTCAGGTCGTAAAACGTGATGGCACACGTGAATCTCTCAACCGCGAAAAAATATTCAGAGGCCTCGTCAAAGCTTGCGAGAAACGCCCCGTTCACATGGATCGACTTGATCGTGCCGTCGAAGAAATCCTAACCGAGCTCCACAAAGACCACCTCTCTGAAGTTCCCTCAAGTAGTATCGGGCCCAAAGTCATGACCAAGTTACATGATATTGATCCTGTAGCCTACGTTCGTTACGTATCTGTCTATCGTCAATTTGAAGATGTCGGCGAGTTTATTCGCGAAATTCAGGCTCTCGAACGCCGTTCCTCTAGAGATCCATATCAGCGTAAACTCTTTAAAGAGTAGCCCTTACCCAACCCTACCAGCTCTTGGTTTATCATCATGCGGTCAACTCATCCATACTTCCATCACCTATGATATGCCTTGTCGGCAATCGCCCAGTCTTGCAAGTAGGTCGCCATCAAGTGACCGGCTACGATACTTCTTGGCTACGCGAGACCATCATCAGGGGAGCTACAGCAGCTGAGAGAGAAGACTTCCCCTTCATTGATGACCTCATGGAAGGCATCATTCATTATCTGGAAAACAAATGTTCTCTGCGTGTTCTCACCATCGAAGAGCTTCATTCACGCGTGCGAAGAATGCTTGAACGCATAGGATGTGAAGCTATTGCAAGCACGCTACCTCTCATCTCCCCACCAGTAACTTTATCGCTGATGCGGGCGGCCAAAGAAGCTGGTAACGGCTTCGAGCTCGCATTCTTTAACAACATTCATGATGAAATAGAAGACCTTCGCATACACGGTGTTGAAGAGCTCTACTTCACCGGCACCCGTGACTGCGTCAAAGTCCTGCGTGGAGTAGAGCGCTGGACTAATCCCTGCGAGCAACTCCATGTCGAAATTCTCGACTTTCTTAAAACACACGGTCACTCGACACTACCCAATCAGAGAGAAATCAGGCTCAACTTAACACAGTAAAAAAGCATGCCCGATAAAACTCTTTTTGAAAAAATCGCAGACCGCGAGATACCAGCGGACATTGTCTATGAAGACAACCTCTGCATCTGCTTCAGAGACATCAACCCACAGGCCCCAGTCCACCTGTTGATTGTGCCTCGCAAGCCCATCACGCGAATTTCCGAAACTGATAGTAATGATAAAGAAATACTGGGCCACCTTCTCCTTATCGCTAATAAAGTTTCTCGACAGGAAGGCTTTGCTGAAGCCGGCTTTCGAACAGTCATCAATAATGGTAAAGACGGTGGAGAGGAAGTCCCCCATCTACATCTTCACATTCTTGCCGGGCGCAAACTCAACTGGCCGCCCGGCTAACCTCCTACCCCCCTTTTTTTATGAAACTCATCTCTTGGAATGTGAACGGCATTCGTGCCGTCATCAAAAAAAACTTCGCTGAGTTCATCAGTGAACATCAACCTGACATTCTTTGCCTACAAGAAACCAAAGCGAGGGCAGAACAGGTCGACTTACCATTGGAGCTTGCTGGCTACAAGACCTACTGGAACGCGGCAGAAAAACCTGGCTACTCTGGCACAGCGATCTTCTCCAAATATGAACCAATAGCCGTCAGCTATGGTATTGGCATTGATGAACACGACACTGAAGGTCGCGTTATCACAGCCGAGTTTGACGACTTCCACCTCGTCACAGTATACACACCCAATTCGCAAAACGAGCTACGCAGACTGCCCTACCGCCAGCAATGGGATGCCGACTTCCTCAAATACTGCAAGGATTTAGAACAGAGCAAACCCGTCATTTTCTGCGGGGACCTTAACGTCGCACACCGTGAAATTGACCTCGCGCGACCCAAGCAAAATCGAAACTCCGCAGGCTTTTCTGATGAAGAACGGGCTAACTTTGACTCCATAACAGATCAAGGCTTCATCGATACATTCCGCCACTTTCAGCCTGACCAAACTGATGCCTACTCATGGTGGAGCTACCGAGCAGGAGCACGAGGCAAGAACATCGGCTGGCGTCTGGATTACTTTTGCGTATCCGAGGCATTCATAGATCGCGTCGAAGCAGCAGGAATACTCTCACAAGTACTCGGCTCTGACCACTGCCCCGTCACACTTGAAACATCCTGATAAAAGGGCACCACAACTGAGGTGATCACCACATTCCATTCATACGAGACCGATCAAGCATTCACCGAATGCTGTGACTGCGGCTGCCAGCTACATGATGCAGAAATGTATATCATCAACCAATCATTCGTTGGTGACGAATGTGTCTTTGAATTTGCCATGTGTTTACCCTGCAGAGAGCGAATGAATGAGCAGCTCTCAGAAAATTCACGCGTCGCCATGTTTGACTTCATGCATGACAACGCCGACATGGAAGCACGCCTTAAAAAACTCTCCCATGACTCCAAAACAGAAGCATACATTGAAACTTGTGTAACCTGTGACAAGCCTCGTTCAGAAGCAAAGAGCTTCACCCTTGGCGCCATGTTCACCGCTGACCACCTCATTAAAGGACCCTTCCCCCTTCTCATCTGTGATGACTGCGAAACAAAAATCGCCGCAACCATCTCAGATGAAACCCGCAAATTTTGGGACAACTACATTGAAGAACACTTCCCTGGGCCTCCTTCCGAAGTTGACTTCCCTCAAAAAACAAAGCCGATATTGATTTAGCACGTGCAATCAAATCATCACAAGCCATGACCTCCGTCCTCGACTCCATTGAAAAAGGCACCGCTTACTTGGAAAGTAAGGGCATCGATGACGCACGTCGTAATATGCAGCTGCTAGTTACCCACCAGCTTGGCTGCTCTAAGGTTGAGCTCTACATGCAATTTGATAGGCCGATGACCGAAGATGAGCTCACCCCTCTTCGAGAAAAACTCAAACGACGCGCCAGCGGTGAACCTCTGCAACACATCCTAGGCAGCGTCGAGTTTTACCGACGCGAATTCAAAACCGACTCGCGCGCACTGATCCCACGCCCAGAAACTGAAGAACTCGTCTCCATCATTCTTAATTTAGAACTGCCTCCTAGCCTAAACCTGCTTGATATAGGCACTGGCAGTGGCGTGCTTGGTTTGAGCTTAGCGGCGGAACTTGGCGGGAAGTGCCACGCAGCAACACTCTCCGACATTTCACATGATGCACTCTCACTGGCAGAGGAAAACACAACACTTCTTGGACTCGGCCGAATTGAACTATTATGGTCTGATCTCTTTTCTACAATAGAAGGTCGTAAATTCCATCTCATCACCGCAAACCTACCCTACATTCCAGACTCTGAAGAAGAAAGCCTGTCCGCCGAAGTCCAAAATGACCCTGCGCTTGCACTCTATGGAGGCAAAGATGGGCTGGACATCCTGCGCGATTTCATTAAGCAAGCCCCTCACCACCTTCATCCAGGTGGCATCGTGGCTTTGGAAATTGGCTACGATCAAGCTAATGCAGTAGAGGAGATGCTCCGTGACAATGAATTTATTGATATTAAAACACACCACGACCTCAATGGCGTAGCCAGATTCCCTATCGCTAAAATCCCAGGATCACCACCACCAGTCAATCCACCTGCTGAGACCGAAGAAAATCAACCAGAGCAGCCCGCCAATCAATCCCCTGGCGTGGACCACTCATAACGCAACGCCCATATGGACAAACTTCTCGTACACGGCGGATCTGTCATCAAAGGATCTGTTCACATATCTGGCTCCAAGAATGCCTCACTGCCAATTCTTGCCGCCACTCTACTAACGGATCAGACCTGCATTATTCGCAGAGTCCCCGATGTCTCAGATACCAACTACATGCTTCAAATCCTCACTGCATTGGGTGCGGAAGTTGAGCGATCAAGTGGCACCGTTCGCATTACCGCAGCCAACATTGATCACAACGCCCCTTACGAAATCGTACGTAAAATGCGGGCCTCCATCTGCGTAATGGGCCCATTACTGGCTCGACTGCACAAAGCCAGCGTCTCTCTTCCCGGAGGTTGTGTCATTGGTGATAGGCCGGTCGACCTTCACCTCAAAGGTCTCGAGGGTATCGGTGCTGACATCAACATGGAAGGCGGCAATATGATCATGCAGGCTCCTGCGGGACTTCATGGCAAAGAAGTGGATTTACGTGGCAAGCACGGCCCAACTGTCTTGGGCACCGACAACCTCATGATGGCAGCAGTCCTCGCGGAAGGAACCACCATTATCGAGTCTGCTGCCTGTGAGCCAGAGGTCGTTGATCTTGCCAATTTCCTAAACAAAATGGGAGCCAAAATTATCGGGGCCGGTACCCGCCGTATCACCATTGAGGGAGTAGATAAGCTCAATGGTGTTGAGCACACAGTGATTCCTGACCGTATCGAAGCCGGAACATTCATGGTGGCTGCAGCTATGGCAGGCTGCCCAGAAAACGGCGTCACATTACACCGCGTCTGCGAGCAAGATCTAAAACCTTCGTCAGAGAAACTCATCGAATCTGGCCACAGCGTCCAATTCAACGAGACTGGCACCAGCTGCACTGTAAAACCGGGCAAAGAGCCCAAGGGAGCAAACATCGTCACTGCACCATTTCCTGGCTTCCCGACTGACATGCAGGCTCAATTCACCTCACTTTTCGCAGTTACCCCAGGAATATCTGTCGTCGAGGACACCATTTTTCCGCAACGCTTCATGCACTGTGCCGAAATGACTCGTATGGGTGCGGACATCAAAGTCGATAATGGCACAGCTATAATACAAGGCTCTGACAGGATGTCTGGAGCTCCTGTGATGGCATCTGACCTAAGGGCCTCTGCAGCCCTCGTCCTCTCGGGATTGCGTTCGGAGGGAACCACAGAAATTAATCGTCTTTACCACATCGACCGTGGTTACGAAAACATCGACGACAAGCTCATCATGCTTGGCGCCAATATTGAGCGAGTTAGAGAATAGTATTTTTTGATAATGACGAGGTCTAAAATCGTCATCAACAAGCCTCACCGAATCCCCGCAAACCCAAAAGAAAAGGGACTTTTAGGCTAAGTTTTCCCTTGACCAATCATGCCATGTCATTGAGATTCACGCCCTTCTCCAGTGCACCACGCCTGCACCCTACAATGGGAGAATTGTATCCAAACAGATAATTCCCCCTCCTCACTCAACTTAATCCTATGGCTAAGAAAAAAGCAGCAGCTAAAAAAGCGACCAAAAAACCAGCTAAGAAAGCAGTCAAAAAACCTGCTAAGAAAGTGGTTAAAAAGACCACCAAAAAAGTAGCTAAAAAGACTGCTAAGAAACCAGCTAAGAAAGTCGCAAAAAAGAGCGCCAAAAAAACAACGAAGAAGGCAATCAAGAAAACCGCTAAAAAAGCGACTAAGAAAACCGCCAAAAAAGTGACCAAAAAGGCTGTTAAAAAAGTGGCGAAAACTGCCAAAAAGCCGGTTAAAAAAGCGACCAAAAAGGTCACCAAGAAGGCCACAAAAAAAGCGACCAAAAACAACACGAAAGCAGTCGCAAAAAAAGCAGAACCCAAGGTCAAGAAAAGCAGCCCTAAGAAAGCTGCTAAAAAAGCTCCCAAAAGCAGGATCGACACACCTGAAATTCAGGAAAAAATCCGTGAGCTCATTAAACTTGCCAAAGAGCAAGAATACCTGACCTACGATGATGTCAACGAGGTTCTGCCAAATGACCTTGTCGACCCAGGTGACGTAGAGGCGATCCTCGACCGTCTCCGCAAGATGGAATTCGACATCATTGATGCCTCTGAGGTGGATTCCTACCGCGACCGCAAAAAAGAAGGCGATGCCGTCAACGCGACCAAAGCCGACCAGAAACTCGACATCCTCGATGATCCGGTAAGAATGTATCTTAAGCAAATGGGCCAAGTTCCCCTGCTAACTCGTGAGCAAGAAGTTGAAATTTCAAAACGCATTGAAGACGCTGAAATAGCGGCAAATACTGAACTACATAAGTTTGGTTATGTAGCTACCTGCTACCTCGACCTAGCTGACAGACTGACGCGTGGCAAAGAGCGTTTTGACCGAGTCATTCAAGACAAAAAGATCGAAAGTCGTGAACGCTACATGCGTGCCTTACCAAAGCTTTGTGAACAAGTTCGCAACCTCCACGAGGATAACGATCAGATATTCCGCAAGTTGCAGGCCAAGAACCCTCGCGGCAAGAAAAAGCTAACCGAAAGCTTCGACAAAAACCTTACCTCAATCGCTCGCCTCTATAACCGATTCTACTACAAACAGAAAGTTGTCGAAGACTTCAATGCAGAGGTCGAGAGCAATCAGAAAAAGATCTGGAAGTATGATCGTAAGCTCAAGGCCAAACCCGGCGACAAAGAATTCGAGACAAAGATTCGTGAGCTTCAGCAATTGGCTTGGCACAAGGTCGACGACTTTGCCACATGCCGTAAAAACCTTCGCAAACGCACGCGTGAAGCCTACCAGGCAAAGACGGAAATGGTTGAGGCTAACTTACGTCTCGTTATTTCTATTGCCAAGAAATACACAAACCGAGGTCTCTCATTCCTTGATCTCATTCAGGAAGGCAATATGGGCCTCATGAAGGCCGTGGAAAAATTCGAATACCGCCGCGGTTACAAATTCTCCACCTACGCAACATGGTGGATTCGCCAGGCAATCACCCGTTCCATCGCTGACCAGGCACGGACTATCCGTATCCCAGTTCACATGATCGAGACGATCAACAAGTTGATGCGTGTTCAGAAGCAACTCGTTCAGGAATATGGTCGTGAGCCCAGCCCTGACGAAATCGCAGAGGAAATCCACCTCCCGGTTGAGCGTGTTCGCGCTGTCCTCAAGATGGCTCAGCAGCCTATCTCTCTTCAAGCACCTGTTGGTGACTCCGATGACACATCATTTGGTGACTTCATCGAGGACAAGGCCGCTGAAAACCCCATGGAAGAAGCAGGCTTTGCCATGCTCAAGGAGAAAATCGGTGACGTGCTAGACACACTTACCGAGCGTGAGCGTGAAGTTCTCGAACAACGCTTTGGCCTCAAAGACGGCTACTCCCGCACACTAGAAGAAGTTGGTCGTCAATTTCAAGTCACCCGTGAGCGTATTCGCCAAATCGAAGCCAAAGCACTTCGTAAAATGCGACACCCCACCCGTATTCGCAAACTGGAAGGCTTTATCGAGCTACCAAACCTGCCCTAAATTTAGCCTAGGCCAGATATTAGCAAAACAACGAATGGGCCGAGCGAGCCTTATCAATACATCATTCAGGCGATCCCGCGGGGTCGCCTGTCTTATTGGCTACCGACAGACACCCCCCATATGCGCTACCCCGCATCTATGAGGCGTCATTTTTGCGCCACTATTCTTGAAATATCACTGTTTAGTAGTAGCGTATAACTTCTATCAGACATGAGACACCTTACACGCTTCACATACTTCATCATCGCTGTTTTACTCTGCCTTGCACCGGTTCAGGCTAAGAAAAAAATTCTCTTTCTCGCAGGACCGCCCAGCCACGCCAATGGTGAACATGAATTCCGTGCAGGCTGCATGCTTCTTGCCGACGCTCTAAATGAGAGTGGTCTCGAAGTAGAGGCCAAAGTTCATTGGTATGGCTGGCCCAAAGACGAATCTATTTTCGAAGGGGTCGACGCCTGCATCATCTATGCCGATGCCGGTGGCCGCCTAGGCAGCAAAGTTGAGTTTCTCGATCAAAAAGTCAAATCCGGCATGGGCATCATGTTCATGCACTACGGAGTTCACCCCTCGAAAGATGTTGGAGAGAAATACTTCAAACCATGGATCGGAGGATTCATGGAGACTGGTTGGTCAGTCAACCCACACTGGATCGCAGACATGACTGCCAGAGATGGCCATCCCGTATCCTTTGGCTTGGAAAAACCTATCACCGCCTATGACGAGTTTTACTACAACATGCGCTTCCCAACGGAGGATGAGTGCGATTGCTGCCACTCTTTAGCAACAGCAATACCCACACCAGAAAAAACTATTCGTTACATCAACCTCTGGAATGAACACGGCGAGAAATGCTTTGGCACAGAGCAAGCCCTCATGTGGTGCCGTGACCCCAAACCTGAAGACGGCGGTCGTGGTGTTGGCTTTGTCGGTGGCCACTACCACCGCAACTGGGCCATCGATGACTTCCGCAAACTCGTTCTCAACGCCATCGTCTGGCTGGCCCGTGCGGAAGTACCCGAGGGAGGCGTACCATCAAAAACCGTCACCCAGAAGATGCTCAATGCCAATCTGGACCGCCCCGTCAAAAACAAACCTGTGCAACTCCCTACCCCAGAGCTCTTGACTCAGAAACCAATGAAGCAGCCCGATCTCAAAGCACGTGCCGCGGCCAAGCTCAAGGCTCAGCAAGAGAGAGAGATCAAAGCTAGAAAACAAGCCGATTCTCAGGCCAAGAAACCAGCTCCAGCAGACAACGGCTCATCATCACTTTACCAGAGCCCTAAGCTAAGGGGCTCCAGCCATAAGCGCAGCCACAACGTCAGCGCCAAGGTCAACGGCCTCTCGCAAATCCAGCTCCATGTAAGTGACCTCGGCGCCAAGGATCACGACTGGGCCAATTGGATAAACCCGGCATTCATTGACGCTCAGGGCAAGCGCATCGCCGTTGTAAAGAAACACGTCGCCAGTGCCACCCAGGCTTGGAACAAGCTTCAGTATAACCTCAACGTTGGCGGCAAAACTCTCACCGTAGACGGCAAGCAATATGATACCGGCCTAGGCACTCACGCCTCATCCACCATCTTGCTCAACGTACCTGCAGGAGCTGTTCGATTCACCGCATTAGCTGGCCTTGATGATGGCGGTGCACTTCGCGGTGGCAAACCCACCCCCGCGTCCGTTCGCTTCTCGGTTCACAAACCAGGCCCTATCTCCCACCCGATCGAAAGCGAGTGGCAATCCGACTTTGACCCAGAGTATGTCGACCTCGACCAGTTTGCACTTCCCGACGATCTTGAGGTTACCATCTGGGCGACTTCCCCTTATCTCTATAACCCCACCAACATGGACATCGACCACAAAGGTCGCATCTGGGTCGCCGAAGGCGTCAACTACCGCCGCCACAACGGACGCCGTCCAGGCGGAGACCGTATCGCGGTTCTTGAAGACACCGATGGCGATGGTAAATGTGATAAGTCTCATACCTTCGTTCAGGAAAAAGGCCTCGTCGCCCCGCTCGGTGTCGCCGTCTTTGATAACGTCATTTATGTCTCACAACCACCCGAGCTACTCGTCTACACCGATGTAAATCGTGACCTCAAATTTGATCCCGCCATCGACAAACGCGAGGTCCTCCTCACCGGCTTCAATGCTCGAAACCACGACCACTCCCTCCACTCGCTCACCGCAGGCCCTGATGGGAAATTCTACTTCAACAATGGCAACTGCGGCGCCATCTTCAAAGACCGCTCAGGCAAAAACTTCTACATGGGCGGACCCTACAAAGGAGGCGGTGGTGAGTGGTTTGTCGATCACCTTGCAGCTTCTGGCAAACGCTCTGATGACGGACACATCTGGTCATCTGGATTTACCGTCCGCATGAACCCTGACGGCACGGATTGCGAAATCGTCGGTCAAGGCTACCGCAACTCCTACGAGCAGTCTCTTGATTCATTTGGTAATGCCTTCCAGAACGACAACGATGACCCCCCAGCCTGCCGCGTTTCTTACATCCTCGAATATGGATCAGCCGGTTACTTCACCCGTGACGCCAAGCAAAACTACAGGAGCGCCAAACGCCCCGGTCAAGGCCACGGCAGCGCCCACTGGCGTCAAGAAGACCCAGGCACAATGGATGTTGGTCACATCTACGGTGGCGGCTCACCAACGGGTGTCACCATGTATGAAAACGGAGCTCTTCCAGAGCGCTTCAATGGAGCCTTCTTCTCTGCTGAGCCTGGTAAAAATACCATCTTCCACTACCAACCAGAAGCTAAAGGCGCCACCTTCAAGCTTGAGCAGCGCAACCTCATCACCTCCAACCCGAACAAACAATACGCGGGATCTGACTTCGTAGGTCGCGGAAAAGGTGATCACGACCAAAACAAGATCCTCTTCCGCCCCTCAGACATCAGTGTAGGAGCTGATGGAGCTATCTATATATGCGACTGGTATGACCCACGAGTTGGTGGTCATGGGGATAGTGACCGCTCATGCTCCGGTACTATCTACCGTATAGCACCCAAAGGATTTAAAAGTAAAACACCTAGCATCAACTTACAAACCGTTGATGGAGCAATCGCAGCCCTCACTAGCCCTGCCATCAATACACGCTATCTTGGATTTCGCGCTCTTAAGACACATGGTGAAAAAACACTACCCGCGCTTACCAAACTGCTCGGCCACAGCAATAAACACATCGCTGCCCGCGCCATCTGGCTCCTCCCCCACCTTGGTGAAAAAGGAAAAAGTGAGTGTGTTAAGCTTTTAAAATCAGATCAAGCACATGTCAGGCTCACCGCCTACCGCGCTCTGCGCCGAATCAACCCCATAGGTTCTCAAGGCATAGCCATCTTACCCCACGCTCAACAACTCGCCAATGATCCTGACCCTGGCATTCGCCGAGATGTCGCCCTCTCCCTGCGTGACCTACCCGCCGCGCAAACCAAAGCTATCTTTGCCATCCTAGCTCCTCAGGTTGATCATACTGATAAAAATGCTATCGAAGCAATTGGCTTAGGTGCCGCAAACCAAGAAAATGAAATCTGGCTCGCTATCAAAGAAGCGATGAAACCCGGAGAGCCGCACCAGTGGTCAGACCAGTTTGCCAAGCTCACCTGGCGCCTTTGGCCATCAGTCGCCGTTGCCGAGCTCAAAGCAAGGGCACTACACGCCTCGCTCTCCCCTGAGGCACGCAAGTTCGCCGTCGAATCCCTTGCCTTCATTAACCACGAATCATCTGTTGAAGCCATGCTGGAACTCGCCGATGACGAACGAACAAAAGCCGATGCTTCGTATTGGTTGCTGCGCAATGGTCACGGAGAGTGGCGCCCCTACAACATCGCAGGTGAGCTCAAAAAACGTGGCATCTACGACCCGTCCAAGATAAAGCCCATTGCCGTAACTGTTCCTGCTCCTGCATCTAAGCCCAGCTACACAGTTGACGACGTATTAGCTCTCACAGGTGACATCAACCGCGGTAGAGCCACCATGACGAGGTGTATCATGTGCCACCAAGTCGGTGAACCTACACTCGCGGGGCCTAGCTACGGCCCTGCGCTCAAAGGATGGGGAACCGGCCAGCCCCGTGATGTTATCGCACGTGCCATCATCGAGCCCTCACATGATATCTCACATGGCTATGGCGGTCGTGTCGTAAAACTCAAAGCAGGCGGAGAAATCCATGGACTCATTACCAGTGATTCAGATCCCACCATCATTAAATCCACTGGTGGCCAGACTCAAATGATCCCACGAGCAATGATCAATGGCAGACCCGGTAACCTTAACCGCTCCCTCATGTTGTCGGCTGACCAACTCGGCCTCAGCGCGCAAGATGTCGCAGACATCGTTGCATACATGAAGCAATGGAAGTAGGACTCATTTCCATTTGATTTTTTCTCAAGCGCGGATTCATGTTTAGAGCACGAATCCGCGTTTTTATTGGCATGCTAGCTTGGTGATCATGATGCACAAATAACCATGTTTCAGATAGCATCATTTATTTTCACCGCTCGGTGAGCTGATATCGATCAGAGGGGTATCATCTTTGTCAGCTGATCGAAGTTTAGCTGTTGACCCCATATAACTCCTTGATTAGTTCTTTAGATGCTCAGTCTACTTTAATTATCAATTCTTACATCTAGCATCATGTCCAACGAATCAAAATGCCCTTTTAATCACGCTGCCGGAGGCGGAACCACCAACGACGACTGGTGGCCTGACCACCTCAAAGTCGAACTCCTCCACCAGCACTCCACCAAGTCCGATCCCATGGGTCAGGATTTTAATTATTCTCAAGAATTTGAAAGCCTCGATTATGATGCCCTAAAGCAAGATCTGGCAAACCTAATGACAGACTCCCAAGACTGGTGGCCCGCTGACTATGGCCACTACGGCCCGTTTTTCATCCGCATGGCATGGCATAGTGCTGGCACCTACAGGACTGGCGATGGACGCGGCGGCGGCGGTAGAGGACAGCAACGCTTTGCCCCGCTCAACAGCTGGCCAGACAACACCAGTTTAGACAAAGCCCGCAGACTGCTCTGGCCTATCAAACAAAAGTATGGACGCAAAATCTCATGGGCTGACCTCATGATCCTCACCGGCAACGTCGCCCTCGAGACTATGGGATTCAAGACCTTTGGCTTCAGTGGCGGCCGCGAGGACACCTGGGAGCCTGATCATGACGTCTACTGGGGCGCTGAACAAGAATGGCTTGATGACAAACGCTACACCGGCGATCGCGACCTAGAAAACCCCCTAGCTGCTGTGCAGATGGGACTCATCTATGTTAACCCAGAAGGCCCCAATGGTCATCCTGATCCCTTAGCCTCTGCACACGACATCCGTGAAACCTTTGCCCGCATGGCCATGAATGATGAGGAAACTGTAGCCCTCATCGCCGGTGGACACACCTTCGGCAAAACTCATGGTGCTGGACCCGCAGACCATGTTGGCGCTGAACCAGAAGCCGCAGACATTGAAAATCAAGGCCTAGGCTGGAACAGCAGCTTTGGCACCGGTAAAGGTGGCGACGCCATCACCAGTGGCCTCGAAGTTACCTGGACCACCACACCCACTAAGTGGAGTAACAACTACTTTGAAAACCTCTTTGGCTACGAATGGGAACTTACCAAAAGCCCCGCTGGCGCCAACCAGTGGAAACCCAAAGACAATGGTGGTGAAGGCTCCGTGCCCCACGCTCACGACAGCTCTAAGAAAATCGCACCATCCATGCTTACTACAGACATCGCCCTGAGAGCTGATCCTGAGTATGAAAAAATCTCACGTCGTTTTCTTGAGAACCCAGACCAATTCGCCGACGCTTTTGCCCGTGCTTGGTTCAAGCTCACTCACCGTGACATGGGCCCCCTCGCCCTTTACCAAGGACCTGAAGTTCCCGCAGAAGAGCTCATCTGGCAAGATCCACTTCCCGCATTAGATCACGCCCTCATTGATGGTGGTGATATTAGCGCACTGAAGGAAAAGATTCTCGCTACCGGATTATCTGTTTCCCAGCTCGCATCCACCGCCTGGGCTTCAGCATCCACCTTCCGTGGCTCTGACAAGCGTGGTGGCGCCAATGGTGCTCGCATTCGTCTTGCCCCCCAAAAAGATTGGGAAGTCAACCGTCCTGAGCAACTTGCACAGACCCTCAATGCTCTGGAAGGCGTGCAGAATGAGTTCAATGCCTCCGCATCAGCAGGTAAAAAAGTCTCCTTAGCAGACCTCATCGTTCTCGGTGGCTGTGCCGCTGTTGAGCAGGCAGCAAACCAAGCTGGCCACCAAGTCACCGTTCCCTTCACTCCAGGCCGAGTCGATGCAAGCCAAGACCAGACCGATATTGAATCCTTCGGTCCACTCGAACCACTCGCAGACGGCTTCCGCAATCACCTGAAAGGAAACTACAGCGTGCCCGCAGAGACCTTGCTCATCGACAGAGCCCAATTACTCAACCTCACCGCTCCAGAAATGACCGTATTAGTCGGCGGCCTGCGTGTTCTCGGCACCAACGCTGACGGCTCTCAGACTGGAGTCTTGACCGACAAGCCCGGAACCTTGAGCAATGACTTCTTTGTCAACCTACTCGACATGTCTACCGAGTGGAAACCAGCATCACCCTGCAAGAACTTCTTCCAAGGTCATGACCGCAAATCAGGCGAAGTCAAATGGGGCGGCACCAGAACCGATCTCATCTTCGGTTCAGATTCCCAACTTCGCGCCCTTGCCGAAGTTTACGGCTGTTCCGATTCAGAAGAGAAATTCATCAAAGACTTCATCGCCGCATGGGATAAAGTAATGAATCTGGATCGTTTCTAAGACACCTCAAAAATCTCCTGGGCCCGCAGAGGCTCAGGAGTAAGAGCTTAGTCATATCCATGACAAGCAAAGGCTCCCATACAGTTCAGCCTGCGAGAAAGTGCGCCCACTCCCCTTGTATTGAGTGGCTACGCATCGAAACACCCCGCAAACGCATGTGCATTTAACACATGCGGAGGTGGATACAGGCTATGGCTACAATATGCATATTTTGTATAATAAAACCCTGACGGCATTTTTATAAGTATAATATATTAAATGTTAAGGATTCTAAAGCATATCATACCTTTACGAGGCCCACAGCGCTTAAATGCGCCACACTCCCACTTCTCCACACCGCCTAACTATATCTAATGATGAAAACCACCACATCTAACCTCACAGCCAAGAATAAACTCAGAGCAGTCAGTTTTTCCTACGCCGCGCTGATCACACTCACAGCTTTTACTATCGTCGGCACAGCACAAACCTCAGCAAACGATTATAATTGGACTGGCGGGATCGACGGCGATTGGAACGATGCAGGCAACTGGGATACTGGGATACCAGGGAGTTTCAACCACAACCTGATTTTCAGCGGAACAACCAATACTGCTACCAATAATGACATTAGCGGCAGTTTTGGCAACATAACATTAAGCAACACTACCGCTGGGCAGAGCTTTAGTCTCGGCGGCAATCAGCTAAACCTTTACGGCACCGTCAGTACTGCCGCCGTAGTCGGTGGTGGCACCATCGAGGACACCATTTCGCTGAATCTGCGGACAACCGCAGGCACGAGAACTTTCAACATGGGCACTGATCATAACCTCACCGTGAGCGGAGTGATCACGGGTCCACAGGGCATAATTAAGTCAGGTGACGGCAGGCTCACACTTACCGCCGCCAATAACCACGGCGGATCGACCACCATCAACGGAGGAACGCTCGCCTTCGCGGGCGGCGGCACAACAGCTGAATACATTCCTATTGTGATCAACGACACCGGCACACTTCGTTTCGACAAAAATGACACCTGGGGAACTGCTGGAACGGATACATCTTCCTCCATCACCGTCAACGCTGGTGGCACTATGGAGTCAGGTGGTTTTTTCAACACCATCCGAGATCTCAATCTCAATGGCGGCACCGTCGCAATGACGGGTGGAGTCAACGCCACATACCCTGCGCTTGCCCTCAAAGGCACCGTCACTGTAGGCGGATCTCAAGCCTCACAGATCAACTTCGTCTCAGGCACCTTTAACAGGATCAGTATCGGCGACGGCAACCTCGGCGCCACTGTGTTTGATGTGGCAGATGCAACCAGTGACGCCAGCGCTGACTTGACCGTCAGCACCGTTCTTCAAAACAACGGTCCCGTAGGCGGTAATTCACTCACTAAAACAGGAGCTGGAACGATGGAGCTTACCGCTACGAACACCTACACCGGCACCACAACCGTCAACGGAGGCACTCTGCGCATGATCAACAGCACCTCGGCTAATGCGATCCGTGGCAATGGTCACAACTACGTTATTGCTAGTGGCGCTACTTTAGAAGCCGATCGTACTGGTGGAAGCCTAGTGGGAATTAGTAATTTCAATATCAGCGGTTCAGGAACCTTTAAGACATCTGGCCTGGAGATGGAACAAACTTCTGCTTCCTCCACCATCAACATGAGTAGTGGCGCCCTCTTCCACGTCGAGTCCGGCCGCTACAATTTTGGTCAAAATGGCTTAGGCGATTGGAGCAGCAACCTTTCTGATATGCAGGTAGACAATGGTGCAACC
>CBFHPA010000004.1:0-73894 GCA_965657565.1 Oceaniferula sp. | reverse complement strand
GCTCCACGGGAAGCCTTCGATATATCTACAATCTTGCCATCAGGCCTTATTTTTGGATCTGCAAAGCTACCCGACGATTTAATTTTAATCAGCAAGCGGTCATCCCTGATAATTTTACTGCGGATGTCCTCGGTGACACTCGACCTCACTTGCTCAGGTAATAACTCAAGGCCTTTGAAAATGGTTGGTAGCATCAAAGCGCTTGCTTTTTTTGATGCCAGCATCTCACCTTGAACTTGATGCTGGTCTGTCTGCGTATTGAGCCAACCTCCACCAAGAATCGCAACCTCCCAATCCTCTACCCATATGGATAGCGCCTTTAGCAAATCAATACGGCCCAAATGATAATGCGCAGTAATTGATTTGCTACGCCCAAAGCTTGCCCGATCTGGCGCATTGCCGACCCCCAAACCGACCTTCTCTAGCACAGAGAGCTGCTCCCATGCTCGAGAAACGAATGGCATGCTAGTACTCAGCCATGATTGGTCAGACAAATTAAAAGCTCCATCAATTTCAGGCTCTACCTTGCCCGTGGTTAGATTAAATAAATGAACACTGGCTGCTCCATCCATATCTAAATCACCATAATGCTCACCCTTTCGAGAATATAACCGGATCAGACTACTAGCTACCAGCTTTGCTTCATTCGAGGATGATAGATCATTAGGATCTATTTGGATCGCACTCAAATCTATATCCAAGTCTTCACACACCAGCTGCATCCCCATTTGCTCGAGTGCCAAATCGATACGAGTATCACTGATCGATAAGCCACCAAGTGATGCAACAAAATCTCCTTGGTCATTAATATTAAAACCCCGGTCGAACTCATCTTCATTCTCATTCAGATTTTTTTCATCTTCACCTTTTTTGTCTGGAGATTCAAATAGCCTACCCAGAGAGGTTGAGCCGTTTTGGTAATAAGTGATTTTGATATCTGCCTCATGAACACCAATATGTGTTACATCAATGTGCTTTTGAAAAAGCCCCAACCATCCGATGCTCAGACTGAGCTCACTGATGCGAAGCTCAGCCTTGGATGGGTCATTCACTCCCTTGGGCATCAGCGAGACATCAGAAATCACGACCTTAGCTGGCAAAGCAAAAAGAGAGACGTCTACCGCTCCAATGACAATCTCGGCATTGATAGACTCTTCAATTTTTTGCTCTAAAAAATCTTTAGTAACAAACTTGTTGAGCAATAAACCAGCCACTATGGACAAACATGCGAGACCAAGCAACAGGACAGCAAGAACCTTTATGAAGCGTTTTTTAAGAATAGGCATTATTTTAAGAATAACTAAGCTAATCATATATCACCCTTGGACAACGGCAAGCCATCAAAACAATATTACAAGTTGATGATTGGTATGACCACCGTGCTCAACATATCCATTCACAATAGCCTAATTCCTATCTTGCCTCATTAGGCCTAATAACAATATGTTTCACCCATGATCTTGACACTGCTTAGCGCCTGCTGCCTCATCATTCTGGGCCTCGGAGGATTCATCGGATGGGATCGGATGGGAACAGAAGGCAACCAGGTAGAAATGCTAATGCCCGTCTTTTTTGGTGGAGCACACATTATTTGTATCGCATTCGGTCGGCAGCACTTCAGACATGGCTTATACGGCGGGCTAATCATCGCGCTGCTTGGTATCATTTCAGCACTCGTGCGTATTTATCAATACGAGAAATTCCAAAGCATCTCAGACCCTAAAACTCAGATCATAGTAGCTATGGCCATCATTTGCACCCTACAGCTTTCGATCTCTTGGCGGGAAGTTCAAAAAGACAGAGCTAAGGCACTCTCACCAACCGGTGATGCCTCATGATGCTCATTAGATGAATCAGAAAAAAGTTTCCCAACTTTCATCCATCTTTCCTTTTCGTTTGAAGCCAAACAAAGGCCTCCATCGCGGCGCTTTCGGAGGTTTAGCGGGAACCATTCCTGCCTCGTGCGGAAGTTTGTTGGCCTTGCGCGTATTGCATTTGAAGCAGGAAGTTACGATATTATCCCAGCGAGTGGTACCACCTTTATCACGCGGTACAACATGATCTAAATTCAGGTCACTCTCGGCGAACTGCTGACAGCAATACTGACAGGTGTGATGATCACGTAAGAACACATTATGCCTGGTAAACTTCACCTCTTTAGTGGGCAGCTTGTCATAAAGCGCTAGCACAATCACCTTTGGGATCTTCATTGCAAATCGCACAGACCTGATTACCTCCTCCGTCATTCTCTCTGATGAGGACTCAAGCCATGACCCCAAATCATGCGTCTGATATTTCATATCCCCCTCCGCCTCGACAACATGGGCATGACCCAGCCAAAGTAACTTTACAGCACGACGTACTGAACAGGTATGGATAGGTTGCCACAGCTTATTAAGAACTAAGACATTCAAATTCAATGCTTCAACCATAATGATCGGGTGGATGGTCTAATTGATTATTCTTAACACGCCACTCACCGTTCATCAATCAGGAAATTCCAACTCGAAGCCATGCCTTCTAAACATGGGTTGCTGATCCAATCATAAGCTGGTCATGCAACACCTTATCAACATACTTATTCACAACACATGCAAAGCAGCCCGAAACCGCACTGTGAATAACTTGAGAAATACTTCCTATTTTATAAAATAACAATAAAACCAATCTAAATATATTAATCTTGTTGAACCCAAACCGCAACAAACTCACGCGCTTGCTCAGGATCATTCATCACAACGAATGAATTGTTAATAACTTGGTTATAAAGTCTAGCGAGCTCATCTTGACCTAGCTTATTCTTCCGCAGCACACGGAGCTCCCCGCCCTTATTTGGCATGCGTTTTTTCGCGATTTCCAATGCGACACGCCCCATTGTCATCCTCACATTTAACTCCACCACATAGCGCATAGCTAATGAACCATCCGCTTGACGATGAATCATCGCGTCCACACCAACAGGACCCACATAGCCCTTGAGTAAGGCACTTAGCTTTTTCGGTATCTTGTCACCATAGATGTCATTGATTTGAGCATCTCGGAACATAAATGAGCTTAACTCCTTACTTAAGCAAGTGCCCCACTTTGGATAAACCTTCGTGCTTAGGTAACGTCCTTGAGCATCATTCTGCATCTCAGTCATTCCTATGAAATCAACGCTCCCATCCACACGCCTTTCATAAAGGGCCGAAAAATCGAGCTCTCTGCTCAGCCAAGGCTCAACAACAACACCTCCATGACGATTCACTGCATTGTTTAACCATGGCCTATAATCATCTCCATCCACGATCTTTCGATGCCCGCGACCAGCACAAGCATAGGCTACTTTCACGAGAACCTCTCCATTCCTCAGCAGAGCCTCGATCTTATTCACAGCGGTGCCAATATCATTGCAGAAAAAACTATCTACCTCGCCTGTCGCTGAGAGCATATCTCCGAGCCTGCAACCAGCTTCCTTGCTAAACCACCAGTGAGGGACATCACCCTGCCACTGCCAAGGAAGACTGGGCGACATATGATCAGCCAGACAACGAAGCTCAGCAGAAGCATCTGGCGACCACGCCCATGGACGCAATCCGCCTAGTTTACGCCCCCTCAGACAACCCGCTTGTATCACTTCAGGTAGATCAAAGCCTACGTTTTTGAGATATGCCAGATGAGCATTACTGGGCACTGTTCGCATCAATGAGATATCATCCTTACGGCTCCATGCTAAAGAGAGCATTTCAAGATCATGCTCCATTGCCGCCTCCATTTTATTGGGCTGATAGTTATAATTATTGACAGCAGCAGCAGTGTAGGACTCCGCATTAGGATTATACCAATGAACCACCGGCGTTCTCCCTCTGGATTGCTCACATACGGCCAGCCGCTCAATAAAATCCTGATTCAAGCCGGCCAATTCGCGACCCTTGCTATTAAAGGGAGCCATTCCTTTAGCCTTCGCCGGAGCCAGTGGAAAACTGAGTGATTTTCGATACGCATCCCAATCGCTTTCTCCCTCCCTCTTCCACTTACGAAACCACTTCAAGCCATGGCCCACATGATTAATCTCATCGAGGTAAATCTTCTCCAAGACCGACGCTGTTCCCGTATCTCCTACTTGCCGAAACAAAGTGGCATAATGCTTGGAAAAATCTAAATTCGCCTGCTCAAAGGTCAAATTGAGTCTAGTCACAAAATCCATCGGCGTGTTCATTGGCGACACCAACTTCCAAAAGTAATCATTAAGGGGTAAATCACCGAAGGCGATTCCGCACTCTTTCATCCTACGCAAATACATCAAGGTATGCATCTGCTCCTCCCTCATCGACTCATAAACACCCCGCCGGTATTCAGCAGGCGCATCGGGGAACTTCAGTAAAACCAGAGCCATCAGCTCAGCAGCCAGCATCTCGTGATTCGCAAGAAAATGGAGCATCTTACCTCGCTCTCGGTCATCATCGAGCTTGTTTACTCCGGGAAAGTTTGAGCGCACCGCTTTGTCGGTAATTTTCAACTCATCAGGCCGCCCTGGCGTATCAGGCACACAAAAAGAACGACCCCGTTGATCGTCCACCACTCCCTCGCCCAGCTGTGGTGCAAGCATGAGCTTATCCTCTAGCGAATCCGCCATCAAGACTCGCTCGGCTACCTCCCGCATCTGCAACTCATGCACAGTCTCAGAGGTAGAATGAGCGTGCCAAGAAGCAAGTTAATTCCAGCCAAAGATAGGAACACAGCGCCTCCTCAAAGCGCATGATAACAGGATCAAAGATATATTACTCGCCAGCCCTGAACTCATAGGCTAGCAAATGGATATGCACAGTTCTGCAGATTTCGACCAAATCATATCCCGTAGAGGCTCAGGCTCAATCAAATGGGATAGATTCCCAAAGCTCGACCCTTACTGGGTTGCTGATATGGACTTCAAGTCCCCACCATGTGTCTTGGAAGCCCTCGAAGAGCGCATTGATCACGGTATCATGGGATATGCCCAAGCACATACAGGACTCATGGACGCCATTGGCCAATACATGCAAAACAGGCACCAAATCAAAGTAGAGGAAACAGAGATTGTTCACCTCGGAGGCTTAGTTCCCGCATTATCGATCACCGCTCGTGCATTCGGCTCCGCAGGAGATTCAGTGATGACCTGCACCCCCATCTACCCCCCTTTCCTGTCTATTCATCAAGATGCTGGCATGGACTTGATTTCCGTTCCTCACATTCTGGACGATGGTCGCTGGGTTTTTGATTGGCAAGCCATGGAAGACGCCGTCACGAGCAGCACCAAAATATTCCTTCTGAGTAACCCACAAAACCCACTCGGGCGCGTTTTTTCATCTGAGGAAATTCACAAGCTGGCTGATTTCTGCCAACGCCACGATATGATTTTAGTCTCAGATGAAATTCATTGTGACCTCATTCTTGACGAAGACAAAACACCCCATATGTGTGCCGCAAGTCTTCCGGATGAGTTGCAAAGTCGCATCATCACATTACTTTCACCCAGCAAAACATACAATATCGCTGGCCTTGGATATGCATTCGCCGTCATTAAGGATGACTCTCTACGTCGAAAGTTTTGCTCTGCCCGCGGCCATACACTTCCAGAAATTAATTGCCTAGCCTACTACGCCGCTGAGGCTGCCTATAACGACGGCGCTAGCTGGCGACAAGATCTGCTGGTATACTTACGCAGGAACCGCGATACATTGACGAGCTTTATTGCAGACCACATGCCCACGCTTGTTACTCCAGATATTGAGGCAACCTACTTAGCATGGATCGACTGCCGTAGTATGGACAAAGAAAACCCCGCCAAGTTTTTTGAACAAAAAGCAGCCCTCTATCTCTCCGATGGCAGCTTTTTCGGCAAGCCTGGACACGTTCGTTTTAACTTCGGATGTCCCCACAGTCGAGTCATTGAAGGCCTTGAGAAAATGGCCAAAGCCATCGATTAACTAAACTTACCAGCTCTTATCTACACGATATCATGAAGACACTATTTCCGCTCACTGCCATTGCTTGCCTTCTCCCGAGCAACGTTCCCGCCGATGCTAATCATGACATCCAACTCGGTATCGAAGCCGTGACAGGCTACCGCAGCGACTACATCTACCGCGGTTTTAAATTAGCAGAGGATACCATCGAGTTCCAAATAGAGACTGAGATCGCACTCAATAATCACACATCGCTCAACATCGGCTCATGGTACGCGACCGAAAGTGGTAAAGGTGACTATGATGAATCAGCTTTATTCTCCCACTTGAGATTCAAACAAACCGAGAAGCTCACCCTCGGCCTCAGCGCAACTTATCGTCACTTTGGCAACTCGAGCTCTTCGCTCAGCACTAACTTCGATGACGGCTTAGACATCGGCACCTTTGCTGACTGGCCGCTGAATAAGGATTTCGTTGCAGCCGCCGGTGCCTATTACGATTTTGGTGCTGAAGCTTGGTATGCTAACGCGGAGGCTCGATGGTCAAAAGTCATCTCAAACAAAACATTCCTATCTCTGAATACAGGAGTGAGTTATGTCGATGATTACTACGGGCGTGACGGCGTCAACGACGCCTATGGCCGCCTTTCTGTCACACATCATCTCTCTGACACCGTATCGATCACACCCTACCTTGGCGGCTCAATACTCATGGACAGCAGTGACACAGGTGATGATCAAGCTTATGCAGGCGTGTGGTTTGAAGTCAGGTTTTAAACAAACACCTTCAATGACACTGACTGACTCACATTGCCATCTTGGCTCTCATAAATTCCCCTCTGACGAGCTTGGAGAAGTCATCAAACGTGCTAAGGAACACCAGGTTGAACGCATGATTACTCTGGCAACGTGCCTAGATGACTGCCAGCAGAATTTAACGATCACAGAACAGTTCCCCGAAGTCTATGCCTGCATGGGTATCCACCCTTGTGATGTTCACGAAACAGACAACCAGTATATCCATCTACTCAAAAAATACGCGCAACATCCGCGCTGTGTTGCCATTGGTGAAACAGGTCTCGACTATTACCACCCCGCTCCTGAAGGTTGGTCAACAGAGCAATATCACGCCAGACAGAGAGAGTTCCTCATACAACACTTCACTCTTGCCGCCGAACTCGGCAAAAACATCGTCATACACACGCGAGACCGCAGCGGTGAATCATCACTCCATGACGCCATCAACATCTATCGAGATTTTGCAGACCAAACACGCGCCGTCTTCCACTGCTTTCCTTTCAGCCTAGAAGCTGCTCAGCCCATACTCGATTTAGGCGGCCTTATTTCTTTCACTGGCATTGCCACCTTCAAAAACGCCACAACCGTTCTTGATACAGCCACCAACTGTCCCGCAGGCTCATTCATGCTAGAGACTGACTCTCCATACCTCGCACCGGTGCCACACAGAGGTCAACGCAACGAACCAGCTTTTACCTATTACACAGCAAAAATCATCGCACAAGCAAGAGGCGAAAGCCTAGAAAATTTGGCCCTTCATACCGAGGCATGTGTGGATAAGTTTTACGGCATCGAATCAGGCAAGTAGGTTTATTATAAACTAAGAAAGTTCATTACTTTTATCGCATGATTGAAAGTATCATTCACCTTAGCGCGTTTTCTTCATATACCCATTTTACAAATCGCCCTCGCTTGCATATGTAATGAGAGGTCCACTTGCCGCACTCATCAAATTGAAACAAATCATCATCCAACCATGAAAATTACCGTATTATTAACCATCGCATGCCTCACACCCAGTCTCTTCAACGCTTGTTCGACCGGATCAGGCTATAGTGAGTGGAAGAGTAATAACCCAGGACCCTCAGGAGGAGCCAACCCGTACGGCGTGCCGAGAGCAGGAGGAGAACCAGGCAGCTACCCACAAGCACCTCAATCTGTAACAAATTCAGCCTACCAGCCACTACCTCCTATTAACCAAGCTGCACCAGTAAGCCCACCTCAATCTACTGCGGCACTAACCAATGACTTAGCAGCCAGCAACCCGACACCGGCAGGTGCCACAACTACATATACTGTTGTTGCAGGTGACAGCTTGTGGGGAATCGCACGCAAGAACAACACCAGTGTTCAAGCAATTCAATCTGCAAACGCTCTATCCAACACGACGATTCAAGTAGGGCAACGGCTTACCATTCCTGCCAACTAAATATATTATACTTGTTATCAATACTGATTCAAACCAGCGGGCACTCTATCAATAGAGTGTCCGTTTTTTAGTGTTGGTATTTTCACCTACGCAATTCAAATTCGACAGATGAAATCTTTAATGCTCGGACTTGTATTATCGACCTCCGTGTTTGCTTTGGAAAATTCGGACCCCCGAAAAAATGACAACGCCGTAAAAGCTGATGCAAAAAATGCTAAAACACAAATCACAGAAAAACTTTTCACCTCTCTAGGGCAACTTGAATTTAATACCGCATATACAAATGCTCAACAAGCCGGCATCAACCCACAAGTTCTTCTCGAGGCAAAATTCCTCAACCTCGTTGATCTTGGCAACCATGCTGCCATTGCCGACTTGGTGCCTGAGCTGATCAAGCATCAAAGAAGTTTTGACCCCAACCACTCAGAAATCTTTGCAATCAAAGATGATTGGATAGCGATCGTCCATTATGCTCAAGCACTAGAAGCCCTGGAATCAAACGATAAACAGAGCTTCAAAAAACACATTACAGAAGCGTTTTGGCTAAGCCCTCGCCAAGCTCACGCATTTGGCCCACATATTGAAAAACTGAGACTAGAGGAAGCCATGCAATCCACACAACTACCTCTAGATAAGCTGATAAAGTCACAACAAACCTATACAACCAAGACCTTAGCCTCGTATACAAAAGATAGTAGCGGCATCGTTCTCTACTTTTGGAACCCGATGAGCCAAGAAATCCAAATGCAGCTCCCTGATTTCATAATCACTACCCAAGCATGTGATAAAAATAATATTTCTGTTCTCGCAATATTAACAGGCAAGTATCCAGACATCACAGCCGATGCTGAGACAATAAGAAAAGCCAGTGCTACTAATGCAAAATGCACATGGCTAATCGACACTAAAAAAAACTCACTCGCTAGCTTGTTATGGGTAAGAAATCTCCCGACAGCCATTATCGCATCACCAGATGGAGAAATTTTATTTAACGGTCATCCAACAGACGAAAAATTTTGGACTACATTAAAAAAACTATCACCAACATTCAAACGACCTAACAGAAATTAGAACAGCTGTCACCTTTCGGTTTAAATTAACATTTCACTCAAAGAAATAGTTTTGAAAAGTTTAATTCCCTCCTTGACCAAATGAACCTGTTAGAGCATTGTCTTTTATAAAGAAAGTTTGCGTTTTTATTTAATCAGCTTTTAAAAGTTGATTTAAACACTAACAAAAACATTCTAACAAAAATTATCCGTCTAACAAAATTGCCTACAAAAGCAGACCTTCGGATTCCACTACCCTAATAAACAGTATAATATAATACCAAACAACACTATGGCAGCCAAAAAAAAGACCGCTAAAAAGAAAGCCGCACCGCGCAAGGCCAAAAAGGCCGCTGCAAAGCGTGTAGCTAAGAAGCCCGCTAAGAAAGCAGCTAAGAAGCCAGCTAAGAAGCCAGCTAAGAAGCCAGCTAAAAAAGCAGCTAAGAAGCCAGCTAAAAAAGCAGCTAAGAAGCCGGCCAAAAAGCCTGCTAAGAAAAAAGTAGCCAAGAAAAAGGCCGCTAAGAAGCCTGCTAAGAAAAAGGTGGCCAAAAAGCCAGCTAAGAAGGCAAAGAAGAAAGCTGCTAAGAAGCGCAAGTAATCTTTAATTAATCATCATATATCAACCCCGACTATTTCACGATAGTCGGGGTTTTTTGCGTCAATACTTTCACTACCTGGGCAAATACCGTCATAAGTATATTCCTTCATTCATCAAATAAGCCTAGAGCACCATTCTGAACACACCAACTGATCGACCTGCGTTTGTTGCAGGAAGCGCATCATAGAGGACGTAGAGATGTAACGAGCCATCTCGCTCAAAATTGACCGCAAGATTGTAAATCATTTTACGCTGTGATCCATACCTTGCTGCTAGATGATAAAGCACACCATTTCTATTTCGCTTGTAAGCAATCAATTGACCTGGGCGGACATTAGCCAACTCCTGATCAAAAGCATGCAGAACATCCTTTTGTGAGAGATTTTTAATAGCAAACTGCTTGTCTCTTAAATGAGGTGAATCCATAGCAATAATAGTAACTTTTGGTTTTCGATGCCATGGCATGGTTTGGTTGCTGCCCAGAGATACCGGCGTCAGCAGCACAATTCGGCGTATACCATCTCCTGCTGGAGGTATGATCACATAGGGTTCATAATTATCTGCTCGTTTTCTATACAATAGAAAATTACGCCCTGCTGTGATGTCACGCATCACAGAGACATTATTAAATGCAATGCGGAAGGGTCGCCATTTCGACGATGCAGTTGAGCTGTGATCTTCCGCTTTATAGTATAATTGACTGGGTGGCACTTCACCTAGCTCAGGTAATAACATAAAAGCATCACCTCGACTTTTATCCTTACTGTATTTCCTTGCTGGCACTGGACCTAATGCAATCACCATGATCTGAGACTTTAAAATGGGCTCTTTTGGCTCACCTTCTTCAACTGCTTTCTCTTGGCACATGGCGGTAACGATCGTTAATGCCAATACCAACAAAACCGGCTGAGTAAAACTAGCATAACAAACTATGGCGTCGCATGCCCTGCGCCAGGTGCTTAACACCCCAAAAAAAAGCCCCATCAAGCGATCCAGGTCGGTCTTTAAATCTCTTCTGGCTGCAACCATTTGAACGTTTTTAATTTATACTTTCTTCCTAGCTTCACATTCACAGGTTTGAGCTTTCCCCTTTCATAATTTCCATTGGCTCGATTCACTAACATCAAAGCATCAAGTGGACCGTTACCACTTATTGGTGTTATACCTTGCGACCTGTCATCAACATAATATGGGGTGCGCTCAACTGTCGCTTCAAGCCAGGCTCGGGCTCGTATAACACCACCGACAGACGAATGCCCATATGCACGTATCGTAAATGTATCCCCCCTAGCCGCCATGAACGGTGCCAAAGAACAAAGAACATCTCCCTGAGTTAAAAATCCCGGTATCCCCCACGCCTTGCTTTTTGGTTGAACCGAATTCCATCGCGCCTGATCTTGATAACGATAACCCTTTCTAAACACCTCCATATTGTTATCGGGCGCATCTGAGAGCGGAGCTGTGTTGACTGATGTTGACAAATCGACTGCCCGCTGTTCAAAATTTTTATTCAGACCGCAGCTTTGTATAGCAGCATCAATCACTCCCATTCTGGATGTTTCGTTGTCATTCGATACTAATCGGCGATTCACAAAATCAGCGATAGAGACAAAGGGGCCTCTTTTTTTGACTTCATCAACGATATGAACTGCCAGCATTCTCAATTCATCAGCTGAAAGCTGGCGCCCCCCCGACCATCCACCAGCCTGATTCGGAGAAGCGGAAGCCGTATTAGCCAATCCTTTTGGCTGCCGATATCTGGCAAAACTGACCTCGTTTTTGTCCCCTACCCCTATTTTCAAAGGTCGCCCTATCCCGAGTGTGCCCGATAAAAAAGCTGTCCATGCCTCTACGGAAGTCGAATTTATATTAAACGCGGATCGATTTTTAATGAATTCAGCACTTCTCCAAAATACGTCACTCCACCCTTTATCAGTCAAGAGCAGCTCCTCAACCTGGTGCTGAGAAAGCTTGCTATCTTGATTATATTGATAGCGCCTATTCCATAGGTGCTCACCCTCTTCTTGATTCCAAATAAAGCGATCACCCGCTTGATCTAGGGGCATACTTGAGAAGAAATAATCGTCCCATAAATTGTGATTCACCTCGTAAGCAATATCATAGGCGAGCACTTCATTCGCAGATGTGAATTTTGCATCACCTACAATTCTAGTAGTAGCCTGATTACCTATTTGCAATAAGCCTTGTGAATCTGACAATATACAACGTGCCCCGTGACTAGACATTTTCCCGGCTGCCGTCCCGAGCAAATAGTCCCATCGTGTAGGCCTCTCATCACCAGCCATGATGCCTGTAGCCACCGTATAAGCCGTTGCCTCCGCTGGCGCATGCATATCTCTTAAAGAGTGCGCCACTAAATAACTAGGAGACCACGAATAGGGGCTAAGCATAGCATGGCGTAAGTTGGCCAATGAAATCACCCCATAATCTCTGGCGGGAAGATCAAATAAGATGACATTGGGGAAAAAAGAAAAATCAATCGCCAAACCAAATGGATTTTTGACAAAGCCATTTGCTGAAGGGGCCGGCATATCATGAATATCAAGTGGGCGTAAGGGAACAAAGTGCAGCAACCAAGGACCCGTGCTGTTCATATACCACTTATTAGCACACTGACTCACCGGCGAGCGGCTAACCAGTTGCGCTCTCACATTCCAATTAGCGACTGAGCATACGTTATAAACCATGTGATCTTCTCCCCAACGCGTAATCGTTGATGTGCCATGACGATGGGGTGATCGATTAGCAACATCACCTTCACCCACCGCTTCATTCAACCACAACAACTTAGCTCCTACTTGATGAGTATGAGGAGCATTTTTGATGGGCGCCTCTTCAAAGGTCTGTAAATTACCAAAACTCAGATCCTTTTGATTAGCAGACCCCCAATAAAGACCATTTCTATGAAATGTTTTGGTAGACTTAGCGCCTCCTGCACCATTGTTAATCAGCTGAATCGTCGGATGCTTGAGGCTAGCGTACAGATCTTCGAGCAAAGCAGCTTCACCTAATTTAAGCATGAACGGGAAGTTCTCAACCTTACCATCCGACTGCAAATCCAGAGCTGGCTGGTAATCAAAAATGCGGCCGAAGTCTATTCTCCCAAGATGCGGTTTTATGTTTTTCCACTTCGGAGTCTGTACTTGGTAAGAAACCGATGAATCATGGTCATAAAAGAAGTGATGTGTTCCTTGGATAGAATACGGGCTTAATACGTTGTTTGATACCCTGTCTAATTGGTAACGCTGAATATTTATACCCGCAGTGGATAAACCCCCCGTTACCTTTGGTGAAAATACCTGACATTGTCCAGCTGACAGGGTTGTTGGTTCGAGCGTAAATGCTAAATATCGACGTGGAGGAAAAGGGTTGGTTCTTATTTTATAAACATCACCCCCAGCATAGCCGCTTCTCTCTACCCACTTGTTAAAGACTCCGATATTTTTCGTCTTCAAATCTTGCTCTACGTGCTCTTTCTCTGGAAAGAAATGCATACCATGCTTCCCCCCGTAGTATGGATTAGGCATCACTACAGTGAGAGCTCTTGTTTTTAGCGTCTTGTTGTATGGATTCCACAAACAAACACGGGGAATAATGTGTGTACGAATACGGTGATTTTGATGCGAAAAATAATAGTGCCATCGGCACTCGGTCATCACAGGATGAATCTTAGGAGCATACTCGGCCCATGTTGCCGCGTCTGCACAAGCTCCGTCAGAAACTTCGTGTGGCCAATGCTCAGCAGAGCGCATCCGCACTGCCTGAGCATCAAAATCCGTCTCTGCATATTCCGAATCCGAATACATATGCTGAGCCCAGTCTCTTAGCGCGCCGAAAGATGGCCCTAGTACACCGTGCTCAACACCTGGAATGATGGGATAGGATGAAGAGAAAAAAAGAGGCCTTCCAGCATCCACGCAAGACAACTCCAACTGTTTATGTCCACTCTTAGCTAACAATAATGAGGTTAAATCACGACGCAATCCACTCGTCATCGTATTGGTAAAGATGCCCGGTGAATAGCTTGTGAAATGATGATAGTCATTCTTCAGCGCATCTCGGCAATCAGCATTAGCTCCCTGTGTCAGTGATGCACTGGCATGGCTAATCATTTTATGCCGATGGGGATAGGATTTTTGCTTAAAATGCGTATAGGGAGCAGTTCCATCGACTCGCATAATCAAAGCTGGATCAAATCCCGGTGCTGACTCAAATGCCACCTCTGTGTTTTTTCCCTCGTGGTGAGGAACCACATTTGCTTTTTGGTTATTATCCGAAACATACCACGCATAGGCACCATCAAGGGCATCACCATCAATTTGAACGGTTTCAACCAATACCCTAGATTTCTCGAAATCCTCTAGATCCATTGCCGCCCCTAAAGTCCCACGACCCAGCAAGCTGACCACATGTTCATTGCTTTCCTTGAGAGGGGCTTTTGGATTGATACTCTCACCTCGCTTACTCACCAGCCACGTCGCCGCACCCTCCTGTTTCCAACGCCCTTCGGATAAACCAGGAATACAATGCCTAAGATCCTGATAAACACCTGGAATAGAATATGGATTATTTTCTAAATCTTCTGAGGCCTTGCCGATAAGAGGCCAATCTTTTGATTTGTGACGATAAGTAGTGTTCCATACCCCGAGCCAGTTTCGATTTGCTACAAAATCCTCTGAATCGACAGCCTCAAAGATCGCAGCCCGAGCTGTCACCCGCTGATCTGGACCGGTATATTTTTGCAATTCACCAATTGCTATCATTAGAGCCATTCGAGCATTCGCGCGAGCTGCTGCCTGATGTTCATCCTGGTGCAATGACCTCGTCTCAAGGCTCGATAAAGATATTGAACCTAATAAAACGACAACTAGTAGGACCATAAGCATTACAGAGGCCACAAGGGAAAAACCTTTTGCGCAATAAAACTTAACAGAAACAGTCAGACACATAAAACCCTTTGAAGTAGTAATCAGCAAATCTGTTAGCAAGATTACAAAAACCTAACAAACGTTAAAAAATACAAAATGTTAGACTGCTTAATCTAGGGGGGAGGCAGAGAACTACAAACCTTATTGATACATTACAGCATACTTAATTAAACAGCTCACAATCGCCATTTTTCATGATGGCATTCAGCTCATAATCTAGTAAAAGCAAGCCATGACCTATCTCGACGTAGCCAAACAAGCCGCCTGCCAAGCTGGGGCCTTTCTTAAGGAGCACTTTGGCAAACCCCTCGATGTGGATGAGGCTAAGCACCATGACATTAAGCTTGCCCTAGATCGTGAGAGCCAAGACCTCATTACTCGCGTCCTTCTGGGAGCTTTTCCTGACCATGCTATCTATGGAGAAGAAGGCCTCGCAGGCAATCAAGACAGCGACTACCATTGGATTGTTGACCCTATCGACGGCACCGTTAACTTCTTCTACGGTATCCCCCACTACTGTGTTTCGATCGCTCTCAGGCATCAAGGCGAGCTGATCCTTGGGGTTATTTATGATCCCAGCATGGACGATCTCTGGGAGGTCGAGAAAGGCAGCCCGGCATTACTCAATGGTGAGCCCATTTCTGTAAGCCCGCGCACCAAGCTCGAAGAATGCGCTCTTTTTGTTGGCTGCGGCAAAGATGAGGAAGCCCTCTCCACCGGACTTGAGCGCTTCCGAAGAGCCTCCCTGAGAGCACGTAAGATGCGCATGATGGGCTCGGCGGCACTTGGCATGGCCTATGTGGCCACCGGCAGGCTCGACGCTTATGTGGAGTCCCGTATTTCGCTCTGGGACATCGCAGCTGGTCAGCTCCTACTGGAGGCCGCCGGCGGTAAAACCGAACTGGCTGAGATTCCTGGCAATGCCGATGCTTGGTCAATCGTCGCCACCAATGGCAAGATTCCTATTGAGGAAATTCTCTAGGACAGAGAGCTAACCTGCGTGAAATCCTCTTTACTCAGGCAGCAGGGATCTGCAGCCACCCAGTGTCCCTTTTCGATCTCTACCATCGAGAGATCCATACCAATGGTCTCCTCATAGCGCGGATGATTGATCCGGTGGCCAAAGGCACTGCCCTCGGGTGGATTAATCGGGGAAGGAACCTCGCCTTCCAAATGAACACGCGGACGCTCAATCATCGGATCAGGCTCGGGAATAGCCGAGATAAGAGCCTTGGTGTAGGCATGACGGGGGTTCTGGTATATAGCATCCGCATCAGCAAGCTCGACAATTTTGCCCAGATACATCACTGCCACCCGGTCTGAGATATGCTTCACCACCGCCAGATCATGGGCGATGAAGAGGTAGGCCATGTTGTATTCGCTCTGCAGGTCAAGTAGCAGGTTCAACACCTGGCTCTGGACAGAGACATCCAAAGCCGAGACCGGCTCATCAAGCACAATCATATCCGGATTCAGTGCCAGAGCGCGTGCAATGCCAATGCGTTGGCGCTGACCACCTGAGAACTCAAAGGAAAACCTCTGGGCAGCACTTTTGGGCATACCAACCCGCTCGAGCAGCTGCTCAACGGTGTCTCGCCGCGTTGCCTTGGTCCCGATTTTCTGAACCTCGAGCGGCTCGGCGATAATCTGCCCCACAGACATTCTTGAGTTGAGTGATTCTGCCGGATCCTGAAACACCATTTGCATGTTGCTGCGAAGAGGGCGCAATTTACTCTGGGAAAGATGGGTGATGTCCTTGCCATCAAAAATTACCGAGCCTGCAGTCGGCCGTGTTAGCCTAACAATGCTTTTACCCAGCGTGGACTTACCGCAACCAGACTCACCAACCAGACCTAGGGTTTCACCATGGCCGATACTCAGGGAGACACCATCCACCGCCTTCACCGAGTTGATCTGACGAGACATCACCCCACCCCGCACCGGGAAGTGCATCTTCAGGTCTCTTAATTCTAGAATGGGATCAGGCATCTCGTGTAGTTGGGAAAAAATTACTTAGCTTCATTGTGCTCAACGCACTCAGGGCATGCTTCCACCCAATGGTTTTTCGATATCTCGATAAAGGGAGCACGGTTGAGCAGAGTGTCCCCACTGCGCCCCATACGCTGACAAAAGCGACAGCCCGGGACAAAATCCTTGATTGACGCGACTTGCCCCTCAATGGTCTTGAGCTTCGCTTTGCGCGGCGTGGCAAGGGTTGGGATAGCACTGAGTAGCCCCTTGGTATAGGCGTGCTGTGGGCTAGCATAGAGCTCATTCACAGGAGCATGCTCAACAATGCGCCCCGCATACATCACCACTACCTCGTCACAATGCCCCGCTATCACACCCAGATCGTGAGTGATGAGAATCGTCGACATGCCCATCTCTTCTTGTAGGTCCTCAATAAGTTCGAGAATCTGGGATTGCACGGTCACATCAAGGGCCGTGGTCGGCTCATCAGCAATGAGCAAGTCCGGCTTGCAAGCAAGCGCGATGGCGATCACCACCCGCTGGCGCATACCACCGGAGAGCTGGTGAGGATATTCCATCACTCGCTTCTCGGGTGCCGGGATACCTACCTTCTCAAGCAAGCTAACGGATTCCTGCAACGCCTCGCGTTTGTCCATACCTCGGTGCAGGATCAATGACTCGCTGATCTGCTTGCCAATTCTGTGGCAGGGGTTGAGTGCCATCATCGGCTCCTGGAAAATAACGCCAATCTCTCCACCCCTCACCTCATGCATGCGCTCACTGCTCGCCGAGCGCAGATCCTCTCCTTTGAAAATTACCTCGCCATCGAGAATGTGCCCCATGGGTTGAGGTAACAGCTGCACCACGGACATCGCGGTGACACTCNTGCCGCAGCCCGACTCACCGACGATCCCCACGGTTTTCCCCTTGGGCACATGAAATGAAATGCCATCAACAGCACGCACCCAGTCACCGTTCTCCAGGCGGAAAGCAGTGACCAGATTCTTGACCTCAAGCAGATTGTCTACCGTATCACTCATCACGCCCTCCTTTCTGTTGCTGTGGAATACCATCCTTGAAGACATCAATCACCTCGTAAACCTCACTAAACACACCACCAGAGCGCATCGCCTTCTCCGTCTCCTCTTTACGCTCTTGGTCAATCCACAACACATAGCTCTCAAAAGGCTCGCGCACTATCGGCACATTAAACGGCGTATCCTCGGTATCTGGCCAGCGCACCCAGCGCCAAGTTCCTAGCCTCACGTAATCCGTCGAGTAGCCCGGCGAGAAAAACCCCTCATCATGTATTAGCTGCTGTGCCGCCCAAGCGTTTTGCTTGATCTCCTCCAAAGTCTTGGCGTTTCTCACCGCCTTCGCATAGACATCCATTTGCTCGTTGGCATAGCTGTTGATATTATTGGTCTGCGGCTTGGGCTTGCCCTTCTCATCAAAGGCATTCTTGGAATAGAAGAATTGATAATAAGATGGGAAAGGTGGTCGTGATCCCCAGCCCCAGAAGGCCATATCATGCTCTTTTTTCATCACCGTCTTGTAAAACACCGTGTTCTCTTGTCCGTCGAGAACCAGATCAATACCCGCCTTTTTTGCCTCCTCCTTGAGCAGACTGCAGAGCTTGCTCGCTGTGGGTGAATTGCCAAAACTCAATACCACAGACAACTTTTCGCCCGATGGTTTTCTGAGAATACCATCACTACCTTCCTCGCTATAGCCAGCCTGATTAAAATACTCTCGTGCCCTGGTCACCGAGTAAGGGCGCGCCTTGATGGCAGGATTGGTGTATTCGCCAAAGCCCTGGCTAAATCCCTGCAGGCGGGAAAAATCTCCACGAAACATCACATCGATGACCATACGCCAGTTCAACGCATGCTGTAGGCCCAGCCTGACATTACGCTCATCAAGCTTGGGGCGTGAGACATTCATATAAATACCACGTGGCACGCGTGGATATTGAGTGTAGAACTTGTAGCGCTCGATGTAGCCATCAAACACCTGCGGGATTTCAGACTTCTCATACCAATAGTCAGGACGTGTTAGGAAAAACGCCTCCAACTGACCAGCGCGGAACAGCTCGAATGCCTTGTTCTCATCTCGGATCACCGTGTAGACGATGTGGTCCGGATTAAAGCGGTGACGATAATACTTCTTATCCTTAGCCCACCAGTCCTTGGCCCGGGTCAGTTTGATGGACACCCCCTTGTTGATGTCTCCCTCTTTGACGTAATAAGCTCCAGTATGACGTGGCACGCGCCACTGGTAACGGTCCTCGTAATCTGCTCCATACTCACTATAAAACGCTGGATTAGAGGGGTTCATCGAGGCAAACAAAGGAGTCAGCGGCTTACCCTCGCGCAAGGTCACCGAGAGCAGGCTATCACCGTAGACCGCAATCTGGGCAAACTGCTCACGGTAATACTGCTTCGCGTAAGGAGCGGTGACATGGTCAGACACCCGAAGGTAGGCAGACACTTGAAAATCCTGCGCCTTGATCTTCTCCCCGTCATTGTAACGTGCGTCTTCATCAAGCTCGTAATACACCGTGCGCTTGTCAGAGGATACCGCCCAGCGCTTCGCAACCCCAGGTATGATCTTGCCCGTAAGGGGGTGCATATTCACCAGACCGATCTCAAGCTCATCATAGAGGTAACCGCGGAAGCTGTTATTCGACTCCTTGCCAAAGGGACGCACCGTGGCCGGAAACTGAGGCATCCAAGTGCGGAACACACCTCCTTTGGACGCACGTGAATCCCCGATCTCGGGTTCATCCATGCCATCCTCCCAGACCAGATCCTCGGGTATATCTTTAGCACTTTTGTCAGCAAAATAATCTCCCAGACTAAGGCGAAAATCGATCACTTCTTTCTCCTTTTCCATCTCCTTCAAGGCATCTTCCCGTGCCTGCTTCAATGCCGGGTCGCTTACTTCGGCAAGCTCTTTGAGGGCAGCAGCAATGGACTCCTCGGTGGCAGCCTTCTGTTGCTCAAGCCAGCCTTGGATGTAGCGATTATAGACTGGCTTAAACTGCTCGAATCCCAACCCCCTCTCTACCATGTCCTCATCTCGCTGGCATGAGCTTAGCATGCCAAGCGCACTGGCACAGAGTGCCAGCATTACACGTAACATGATGAATTTGTATCGAGCAGACATTATCGGTAATAAGTAAATTTCTTCGGGTCAAAGGCTTCTCGCACGGCTTCGCCGACAAAGGTTACTAGGATCAACACACTTACCAGGCACAGGAAGGCAGAGCTCACTAGCCATGGTGCGGACAAATTAGTCAGGCCTTCCCTAAGTAAGGTCCCCCAGGTGGCATACTCAGGCGGCAGGCCAAAGCCCAGGTAATCCAGCGAAGTCAGCCCAAGGATCAAACCTGAGATAGAGAATGGCACCAGTGTTACCAGAATCGCCACCGCATTGGGTAAGATGTGCTTAAAGATGATCCTTGGTGTGGAGCAGCCGATCACTCGGCTCGCCGCCACATAGTCACGCGCCTTTTCCTTGAGTGCTGCCGTGCGCATCAGATAGGTCATACCCATCCAGCCAAAGAGGATCAAGATGAAGAGGATTACCCCCAGACCGAGCTGTTCCTTCAAGTTCTTGGGGAAAGACTCGCTGACAATAATAATTACAAAGAGAAACGGAATGTTAGAAAACACCTCAATGAGGCGCTGCACTAATAAATCAAACATGCCGCCAAAAAAGCCCATCAGCAGCCCCACACTAATGCCGATCACATAAACAAATGGCACATAAAAAATCGCCGCCTTGAAGTTCACCTGTAGCCCGCCAAAGAGGTAAGCCAGCACATCCTCGCGCTGTGGAGTCGTGCCGAGCAGATGCCCCATGCTCAAACTCGGAGGAGCGGCTGAGTAATAAACAATCAATGGACCGGACGCCTCCTGATTGAGAAAATCAGCGACCTCACCGTCACCATTCCAAACCGTGGAGCCCGCCACTAGTTCACCGGCTTGAAAGCGTGCCGAGTAAACCCGGCTGGACTGCCTGTCCCAGCCTTCAGCCAGCCCTTCCGGCATCCCCTTGCGGTAAGAAATCTGCATGAATTTGGCATTGGGCTCTCTCAGATCATAGACCCGGCTCACCTGACCTTGGTAAGGCTTCGATGATTGCTTACGATAAACCAGTCCGTCATCCCGAGTTTCGAGCTCCTCGACCGGCAGCTCTACCGTATCCTGCGTCGGTGCATAAGGCACGAGCGGCATCACTATCCAGTTTCCACCATCTCCCCCCCCTGTGTCTTCAAAATGCTGCTTAAGCTTGCGGTAATTCACCGGTGCCTCCGCCTCATCACCACCAATGCCAAAGTCTTTGCCCTTGGCCACTTTGTCCTCTCTCACCAATGCTGGGAAATACCACTTACCCTCATACTTCATCACCAGCGGCTCATTACCCACCACCAGATGATCCAGTGACGCAATCAAGGCCAGAAAGCCAAGGATCAACAGAGCACGGTGACCACGCTTGATCGAGCGGAAGCGGTCGATGCGCCGCTGCGTGATCGGCGTAAAGGCAAAGTCGCGCGGAAACTTCCAAAGTATGAGTAGCCCGAAAACAAAACCCATCACAACGCCCAGCCAGCCAAACCACAAAAACGCTCCTGTATCACTACCCCAGTGTAGCCACTCAATCTCACGGCTGACATTAAAGCCCCAGCGCAAGGTCGGCAACGAGAGCCCAAGGACCTCCCCTAGCCCGGCGAACACCGAGCCCAAGAGCCAAATCCATCCTATCTTTCTGAGCATCACTATCTAATTAAATTTAATACGTGGATCGATCATCGCCACGATGATGTCAGAGAGAATATTACCCAAGACCATGAGAAACGCGGCAATGGCAAGCGTGCCCATAATCACCGGCTGATCCCTACCAATGATGGACTGGAACTGCAGCAAACCGAATCCTTGGATGTCGAACACCTTTTCCACCAGCATGCTGCCTCCGACAAAGATCGACACCAGATGCCCGAGACTTGTCGCGATCGGGATGAATGAATTGCGAAAGGCATGGCCAAAGACCGCCTTCTTGAACCCAACGCCCTTGGAAACCGCCGTCCTGACGTAGTCCGCGGCAAGGTTATCCATCAGATTATTCTTCATCATCATCGTGGTCACTGCGAATCCGCCCACCACATAACACATCAAGGGCAAGACTGTGTGATGTGCCAAGTCCTTGATCTGCCCCCAGGTGGACATTTCATAGAAATCAGGGCTGACCAATCCAAAGAGTGGGAACCAACCAGCACGTGCGCCAAGGTAAACAAGAAGCACGGCCCCCAGTGAAAAGCCGGGAATGGAATAACCAACAAAAACCAGAATGGATGAAATATTATCCATCGGAGTGCGGTGCTTGATCGCCTTGAGCACCCCCAAGGGAATACACACACCATAGATGATTACCGTGGAAAGCAGGCCGAAATAAAGTGCGATCGGGATTCTTTGTAAAATCATATCAATCACCTTGTCCTGATAAGTAATCGAGTTCCCTAGGTCACCTTGCAGCAGACCGGAGAATCTGGATTTATAGACCACCGCGCGGTGCACGTAGGGCGGAGCCTCGCTGACATCCACCTTCATCCGGCGCGCCCAGCGCTGCTTGCGCTCTTGGGGAGTATCTATTCTCACCTCCCAGCCTTTTGAAGAAACCTCACCACCACCCTGCATAAAGACCGCTTGAGCCGTGCCAACATTCTCGCCATTCCAGCTGACCTTTACCTGACGGCCACTCCCCTTGAGCACGACGATGGTCTCCCGCTCAAAATCCTCCACTTTACTATCCCCGATGACATCCTCGCCTCCTTTCTCAAATTCCCCCTTGCTCTGCAGCCGCTCACGTTTCCATAATCCTAGCCACTGAAAATAGGCAACCAGTACCGGCTTGTCATAGCCATACTCCTCCTCGAGCTCCTCCGCCTGTTCGTCACTCATACCCCCTTGGTTCTCCCTGCTGCCAGCGGCTCCCTTCGAGCTCTCGTCTCCTGCTTGCGCGGCCTGCTGCATCGCCCGCTCCACCGGACTGCCTGGCATGAACCTTGTGAGCGCAAAGACAATCAAAGTCACCCCCAGCAAAGTGATGGGCACGAGCATGAATCTGCGGATGAAATAGGCTTTCATGAAATCAGCGATCAACCGGCCACACGCATGACACCAGTTTACCTGTAGATTTTTAAGTCAGCTCATCAGCCGAGGCAAGCACCTCCTTTGTAAATCATCCACAATCTCATTTTCGCTCAAAAAAGTCTCCACATTTGGCACAAAACAGCCACGTTTCTGGGCATGCACCGCGCCCACCTTACCCACCTGCTTTTGGGTGCCTGTGCCCTCGCCATGCTGGGCTGCAAGGGTGAGCCGCCCATTGATGCCTACACGGAGAAAAAAATCCTCATATTGGGCAACAGCACGGAGCCCCAAGGCCTTGATCCGCAGATTGTCACCGGAGTCATTGAAAGTAATATTATCCGTGCCCTCTTTGAAGGCCTCTGTGTCGAGCACCCTTCCAAGCAAGGCGTGCACCTTCCCGGTGCTGCCGAGCACTGGCAAGCCAACGATGACTTTACCGAGTGGACCTTCCATCTACGCCGTGACGGTAAATGGTCAGATGGCACACCAGTAAGCGCTGAGGACTTTCTCTTTTCCTACCAGCGTATCCTACACCCGGACTTTGGCGCGGATTACGCCAGCATGCTCTACTACATCCTAGGCGCAGAGGCATATAATAAGGGTGAGACTACGGATTTTTCTACCGTCGGGGTCAGCGCACCTGATGCCTACACCCTCAAGGTCAAACTGAAAGCCTCGATCCCATTCCTACCTGATCTCACTAAGCACTACACCTGGTATCCCGTGCCCAAGCACATCATCCTCAAGCATGGCAAGATGCAGCAGAGAAACACACCGTGGACAGAGCCGGAGAACCTCGTTTCCAATGGAGCATTCATGCTCAAGGATTGGCGCCTCAATGACTACATTCACGCGGTGAGAAATCCCCACTACTGGGACAAGCAGACTGTCAAACTCAACGGCATCCGTTTCCTACCCATCTCCAACCAATACACGGAGGCGAGGATGTTTTTCAACCAGCAGCTCCACGCTACCTATGGGCTTGCTCCGGAGATGATTGAATACGCGGCTAATAAATACAGCCAGTATCTCAGGCAGGAAACCTACCTGGGCACAAACTTTATCCGCTTCAACGTGACCGACCCCTTGCTCGATGATTTACGTGTCAGTAAAGCACTCGCACTCTCAATCGACTCACAGGCTATCATCACCCACATCCTCAAAGGAGGACAGAAGCCCGCATATGGCATGGTCCCTCCAACCGATGATTACCAGACCCCGAAGGCGGTATCCTTTGACCCTGTGCGCGCCAAAGAGCTGCTCGAGCAAGCTGGATATGGTGGCAACAATAAACTGCGCATCACCCTGCTCTCTACTGATCGAGAGGTTTCTAAGCGCCTCAGCGAGGCCTACCAAGACATGTGGAAAAAACACCTCGGAGCCGAAGTCTCCATCGAGCAGCGGGAGTGGAAAACCTATCTCAGCCGGATGTCCGGACTGGACTACCAGCTGGCGTTAGGTGGCTGGATCGGTGACTACCCCGACCCCACGACCTTCCTCGACATGTGGAAAACAGGAGACGGCAATAACCGCACAGGCTGGTCTAACAAGGACTACGAGGCACTGCTTGCCAAGGCGGAACAAACCAAAGACCCTGAGGCACGCCTGCGCATCCTCGAGCTAGCCGAGGCTCTATTTCTCTCTGAAATGCCGATCATCCCCGTCTACTGGTACACCACAAATTATCTCCTGCACACCGCGGTCAAGGGCTGGCACCCGCTGTTGCTCAACAATCATCCCTACAAGTTTGTCGACCTCGAGCTTTTGCAAAAATAAGCTTTATATAAGCTTTATAAAACGAGCTTCTTCAAAACCAACTTCAACTTCACCCCGCATGATCCGCACTGTCATCAGCCGCCTACTTCAGGGAATCGTTGTGGTTTTCTGCCTACTGCTGATCACCTTCATGCTGGTCAGACTGATGCCAGGGGACCCCTTCTCCGGTGAAAAAGCACATGCTGCGCACATCATTGAAAAAAACAAAGCGCGCTTCCACCTGGATAAATCCAACACGGAGCAGTTTATCGTCTATCTGGGCCTCTTGGCCCGTGGCGAGCTTGGTGACTCACCGGTCAAGGAACAGCCAGTATCCAAGATCATCCGCCATTCCTTCCCGGCCTCTCTCGTCCTCGGAATCGCCGGCATGATCATTGCTATCCTCATCGGCATTCCTGCAGGCATTCTCTCCGCACTCAAAAAGAACTCCTACATTGACTACAGCACCATGGTCATTGCGATGGCTGGTATTAGTATTCCTTCCTTTGTCATCGCGCCACTGCTAGCTGGTCAAGTGGCTACCCGCATTCCCTTCCTCAAGGTCGCCGGCTGGGGAGATCCGCTGGATTGGCTACTGCCTGCGCTCACTCTAGGTCTTGCCACAGCCGCCTATCTGGCACGTATCACCCGCGGCGGTATGCTCGAGGTCCTGAACCAAGATTACATCCGCACGGCCCACGCCAAGGGGGTGCACCCCGCCGTGGTTGTCACCAAGCATGCCATACGCGGAGGCATCATCCCTGCCATCGCCTACATCGGCCCCGCATTTGCCATGCTAATCACAGGTTCCTTTATCATTGAAACCATTTTTCAGGTTCCCGGTATGGGACAACACTTTGTCAATGCCACCAAAGACCGTGATTATTTCCTCCTGCAGGGCGTAGTGATCCTCTTTGGCACCTTGATTGTATTTGCCAATCTGGCCGCGGACATTGTCCTTGCGATGCTCAACCCGCGCATCAGAGCCTAAAACTAACCAACGATGAGTAAGGACATCCACAACCAACCAATCGACAAGGGTCACTCGCTCTGGTCCGACGCTTGGCTGCGGCTACGCAAAAACAAGATGGCTATGGTCAGCATGGTGATTCTCTTCATCATTGGTATTCTCTGCTTCATTCTGCCGGCATTCTCAATCATCCCTGACCCGAACACCCAGGACCTCAACAACACCTTCCTACCTCCCAGTGGAGATTACCCGCTAGGAACAGACCAATCCGGCCGTGACCTGCTGGCAAGGCTTCTCTACGGTGGTCAGATTTCCCTGCTAGTGGGTATTGTCGCCACCACGGTGTCGGTCATCATCGGCCTGATCTACGGAGCCATCGCCGGTTACGCGGGAGGCAAGACAGACAGCCTGATGATGCGCATCGTCGACATCCTCTACGGTCTGCCCTTTTTAGTATTAGTCATCCTCTTCTCTCTGCTTATTTCTGAACACGCCAAGGAACTCACTGATGCCCTGATTGGCCGATGGCCTGACCATGCCGTGTTCATCAAAAAATTCGTCAATCTAGTTCCTCTCTTCATCGCCATCGGTGCGCTCGGCTGGCTAACGATGGCACGCGTTGCAAGGGCTCAGGTGATGTCATTAAAGAAGCAGGAATTTGTCGAGGCGGCGGTCTCCCTTGGGCTCAGCCACCGCAGAATCCTGATGCGCCATATTATGCCCAACATGCTCGGCCCCGTCATTGTCTATGCAACCTTGACCGTGCCTGGCTTTGTGCTGACAGAGGCGACGCTCTCTTTCCTCGGCTTGGGTGTCGAATCGCCCAACAGTTCCTGGGGCATCCTACTTAGTGAAGGTGCTAACTATATGGAAACCCACCCGAGACTGCTCATCATTCCCTCGATCACGTTCTCATTGACACTACTCGCCCTCAACTTTCTCGGAGACGGCCTGCGCGATGCACTTGACCCCAAGGCGGCTAAGGACTGATCAATCCTCTATTTTCCTGCGTCCCTGCAGCGCACGCATCAAGGTAAGCTCATTAGCATGATCAAGTCCTCCACCTGCCGGTAATCCCTGAGCGATGCGAGTTACATGACACTCACGTGTGCTAAGCACCTCTGCAAGATAGTTGGAGGTAGCTTCACCTTCGACATCAGCCCCAAGTGCCAAAATAACCTCCACACCAGGGTTTGCTTCCACCCTCTTGATGAGAGGCGTAATACGTAAATCTTCTGGTGTTACATTGTCCAAAGGCGACAACTTTCCACCCATGCAATGGTAGTAGCCTTTGAATACACCTGAGCGCTCTAGGGGCAAAACATCGGTCGCCCGTTCGACCACACATAGCTCGTGAGCATCTCGATGCTCATCACTACACACTGGGCAACGCCCGTGACTGGAAAAAAAACCACACACAGCACACGAATCAACCTCCCGCTTTGCGTTGAGAGTGGCCTCTGCCAACTCTACAGCATTCGTCTTAGGATGCTGCAATAGCCATACAGCAATACGCTCGGCACTTCGAGGTCCTATACCGGGAAGTCTTTTCAACTCCCCTATCAGCTCAACAACGGGTTCTGGATAATCAGCTCTGGCCATTTGTTACTTATTCTTTGGGTTTATATTTACTGTCTAATTGCTCGGCAACAGGGGTGAGAATCTCATCCTCACGTGTATCAACCGAGGGATCCTTCGGCTTTACAGCAGTCACCTCAACGGACTTCGATGTGGCAAGAGCAATGGACTGCCGAACATGCACACTGTCATCCGAGTCACACGGCATGATATGCTGACTGGTATACATCATCGTGCAAAACCAAGCCCAAAAATAAGCAACCACGACAAAAAACGGAGAAAAGTAAATTTGCCACAAAGCACATACTGGCACCATCGCTAGCAACACAACCAAAGCAGTCAATCCAAGCACCATACGCCGCCAGGGCGCGGGTGAATCTAATACGGCAAAAGCGATGCCAAAGGAAAACAACGCAGCCACAGCGAATAGCAAAGGATCAGAGACAACGACCAAAAACAAATCCGATGTCATCCCAGACAATAATTGTTTAAGCACAATATCGCCCTGGTCGAACATACCCAACAAGCGCATTGCCAGAGCCAAAGCCATACCTACAGCTCCATAGAGCAAACATGAACTAGCTACCCTACCAGAAGGATATGCTTGGGCTGATGCTTGGTGATGATTCATACTGCTGCGAAAATGATCTGTGATACCTGAATACCTACCGGCAGATCAAATATCATCTGCACCACTTTTGCCATCATCAATTTCACCAGCATCAACAGATTTCTCAGCAATATCTTTGTATGATTGCACGATACACTCACTCAAGAATGTGTCGGCATCAGCAACAGCCTCGACACCAAGCTCAAAATCGCCCTTGCCCGTATTCTTCTGAATCAGATTTAGTCCGAATTGGTAATCCTTGAAGCGTTGTTGACAGATCTGGAGAGCACTGCGCCCTTGAGAGACCGCCTCTTCACCCAGTAGGCCAATAGCCTCATCAGTAAATGAAAGCTCAATACGATGTTGCTCATAAAACTCACGGCAGTAGAGAGCAAGCTCCTCTCTGGTTTTGGCTACGTTGACGCGTCTTCCTATTTCTCGATACTTAGCCAGTACTTCATCATGCTTCTCGATAAGATCTGCATCAATAATGAGCTCACTGACCGCGGTTCCAGGTAGCTCGTATTTAAAATCACGCAACAGACTTTCACACACAGTCATGAGGGCTCTCGCACCCGTATTTTCTGTTTCTGCACGCTGAGCGATGCACTCGATGGCAGAATGATCAAATTTTGCCTGGATACCATAGGCCGCGAATTCACGCTCATATTGACGCAACAAGCTACCCTCAGAGTTTTGCATAATGTTGACAAAATCTTTCGCCTCTAATTTCTCACAGACTACGCGCACAGGCAGCCTACCAATGAACTCTGCTTCAAAGCCGTAATCGATGAAGTCTTGAGTATTGACCTCGCTGAACAACTCTCCATCTAGGGGATGATCAACCGTATCAGCACCAAATCCGATTTGCCCAGATCTGAGACGCTTTTTGACCACTTTTTCCAAACCTGAGAATGCTCCACTAACAATGAATAGAATGTGACGTGTGTTGATTGTGTCTTTACCCCCGTCACGGCCATTTTGCATGTCCATCATCGCCATCATCTGGCTTTTCATGTCATTGGGGTTTCTCGCCGCCACTTGCGTCTCCTCCATCAATTTGAGCAGTGTAGTTTGCACCCCTCGCCCGCTCACATCTCTACCCATGCTACTGCCGCTACCAGCTAACTTGTCAATTTCATCTATATAAATTATTCCATACTCAGCTAAGTCGATGTCCCCGTCTGCTTTTTGAACTAATTCACGAACGAGATCGTCGACATCCCCACCAACGTAACCTGTCTCAGAAAACTTAGTGGCGTCTGCCTTCACAAAAGGAACACCCATCAATTCTGCGATATGTTTTACGAGATACGTTTTGCCCACACCAGTCGGACCAACGACAATGACGTTTTGCTTTTGGTATTCAATCCCATCAGGTGTTTTCCCGTGCTCCAGCTCATATGAGCGCATGTATTTTGCATGATTGTAATGGTCACACACTGCGATCGATAGCGCTTTCTTTGCCTCATCTTGGCGAATTACAAAGCGATCCAAGTGTTGTTTAATATCGCGAGGTTTGTAATTAAAATCGAAAACTTCATCAGCCCGCTTTATTTCTTTGGAGTCAATTTCACCATCGGAGGAATCTGGCGTCATACTTTGCTCACCGAACCCAGGCATCATGACTGTAGCGCCACCCCCTATTTTACCTATCATCTCCTTCAGCATCTTCTGCAGCTCATCAGGATCGGGTAAATCATTATCTTTTTTGTCGCTCATCTAGCTTCAATATTCAATAGCTCGATTTGATACGCAACTGAAACTTCACTCCATGACACATGGATCCCGTAGGTTTCTTGGTTTAATTTATTTGATTCATGAAATTGATGATTGCACCTATGCTTATTTTACCGAAAGTTATTTTCTAATTTAGATCATCATTCATGAGCAAAGAGCGATACGAAATCAGAGGCAAGATAGGGCAAGGAGGCGTTGGATCGGTTTATCGAGCCTTTGATACTCAGCTCAACAGAGAGGTAGCCATCAAGCGTGTCTTAGCGGACGGCGGGCACGAAGATCAAGAGGAAGCGACTAAAAACCTACTCAAGGAGGCCACCGCTCTCTCGTCGATGCAGCACCCTAATATTGTCACCATCTATGATGCTGGGATTGATGAGGACGGACCCTATGTCGTCATGGAGCTCATCAATGGCCGCACACTGGATGAGATGGTAGAGGAGAACACTCTTACCTGGGATGACCTGCGTGAGATCATCATACAATCGGAAGAGGCGCTCGCAGCGGCACAAAATTTGAATCTCATTCACCGCGACCTAAAACCAAGCAATTTAATGGTATGCTGGCTACCGTCAGGGAAATTTCAGGTGAAAATAGTGGACTTCGGTTTAGCAAAGTTTTCAGCCTCCCCCTCGCTACAAACCATCGATCATGGTGACGCAGTATTTGGCTCTATTTTCTTCATGGCTCCTGAGCAATTCGAGCGCACTCCTCTGGACCAGCGCACTGATTTATACGCTCTCGGCTGTCTTTATTATTATGCCCTCACGGGCAAACACCCGTTTGATGGCGAGAGCGCAGCCGAGGTCATGGTCAGCCACCTGCAGCATCATGTGACACCCATCAGGGAAATAAGAGAGGATATACCCCAATGGGGCGCAGATTGGATCATGTGGCATATTGAACGCCAGATGGACCAAAGGCCAGCGGGCGCACGCGAGGCTCTTGAGCAATTCATGGCAATGGAAAATCAACCGGCTACAGACACCCCCTCCGCAACTGCCGTTCCCACCGCTAAATTGGTTACCAATGGTGATGCAACACCAGTTGCACAAGCTGTTCCCACCGTCAAAATGGCCACCATTGAACCAACGGTCAAAATGGCGGCAGCTCCTCCCACAGTTCAACTCAATTCCCCAACCGAGATAAACACGCCAGCCGCAAACACGCCAGCTCCTCAGCTCAAGCCAACTGATCCTCACGATCAAGGTACGACATCAGCAAAGATCAAGGCGCAGCCCCTTACTCAGACTCCGAATTCAAGTCAAAGTGCCGACTCGATGTCACCAGACTCGGCCATAGGCATGGAGAGTGCAAAAAAAACAATCTCTAATGGTGCCAAGTGGGCCCTGATCAGCATGCTGCTCGCTGTTATCATTACTTCCGCCGTCGTTGGTCGTGCTTACTTGGAAAAACGAAAATTAGACAACCTCTATAATGATATTATGAAAGAGGCGAAGCTGCTCAATGATGAGAAAAATGACGAGGGCTATAGTCAACTTGCAGCCAATGGCATTCAACTAACCGAACCAGAGCTCAAAAGAATCCTCAACGAAGCCACCAGCATGCAAGAAAACAAGCAAAAGCCGCTTATCCTGCTCGTTCTTCGTCATGCAAAAGCAGAGGGCGATTACGATATCTCCACTCGCATCCTCAATCACACCCTCAAGGCAAAATGCCCATCCAATATTCGCAAAGGCTTATTACAGGATGTTATCTCTTACCATGCTAATCCAGCCCATCTAAAGCCGCTTATCGATTACGCCACGCAAAGTAAGGAGGAAGACTCCGCAGCGGCTGCCATTACAGCGATGCGATCATGTTCCGGTGACCCCAAAGCTGATGCGCAGATCAAAGATTTGCTTGTTTTGGTGAAGAATTCAAAATCTGCAGCTGTGCGACGATCTGCTGAGGACACCTTAAAATCGATCATCAGCGCCTCCTCCAAAAAATCGACTTACGCAGATGACCTTTTTGAGGCCTATCAATCTGCTGAGGATGAAAATGTCAAATTGACGATGCTGCGCATCTTGGGATCGGCCGGTAGTGAGCTTGCTCTTGATGCCCTCGATGATGCCCTTCATTCAGATAACCCCACCTATCAAAGCGCTGCACTCTCGGCGATTGGCAAGCTCGGTAATGATGACCACATCACCACCTTGATAAAGTTCCTCAAAGAGCCAAAAAATAAAATAATGCGCAAAGACGCATACAAAACCATTGACCAAATCCTCCGAGATGGGCCAGAACGGGATTCAGACACTCTCAAGAAAATATGGACGGAGCTCAATACCACAGCCGAGACTGATGCTGAAAAAAATTATCTTATTGGTGGACTTGCCATGCAGGAACACGCCTGGGCGATCGAATTGCTAACTCCATACACCAAGGATGAAAGTGACCGAATTATCGACTATTCCGAACGTGCTATTCGTAAAATAGAAAAAAGAATAGAAGCGCCGCCAGTTCAGTAAAGTTCCCCCTTTAACAGGCTTACGAAAAAAGCTATTTTCAGATTGCATGATCATAAAAACACGGGCATTATAAATTAATCATGAAACGTTCGTTTTGCATCCTTACAGCCCTGATCATCACTTCAGCAGGTGTGATGGCTGATATCCAAGCACCTCCCGGATCAACATACACATCAACGCGCAAGCTTGGTCGTGCACTCAGCAACATCATTCACGGTTTTGCAGAAGTTCCTGAACAAATGGTGCGCAAGACTGAACAATATGGCGCCAATGCTGGATGGACATATGGAGTCATGGACGGATACCGACGTGCGTTCAAACGTGTTGGTTACGGATTTTATGAGCTCTTCACCTTCTATTGCCCCACTTACAAAGGGACGTTCAAACCTCCCTACGAGCGATGTGGTGAAGATCACCGCATCGAAATGAATCCTCACGATGGATTGTCTGAGTTCCCACCTGCCCTTGGCTTTGAGCACTATTACCACACAAGAACTCAAAAGTGGTAACATTGCAGGCTGATTGTCTAGGACAAGAAAGCCTGTTCATACTTCACCAACCCGTTCTGGACTTCAGTGCGGGTTTTTTTTGCCGTCATGCTACCATGTTTGGTATACAAAAGCTGTAATCCATCTATGATCATTGCAGACATCAACCACCCGTCGACACCCTTGGTTGGATCGAGCCTTACTGGCCTCTAAAAATGTAATCCTCTTATGAAGCGCAGATATCTACGAATAGTCAGAAAGGCGTATCGATACCTGCGACACCCCCACATTCGAAAGCGCCCATGGCTTCGCGCATTGACGAAACCTCTCTTTCAGCGAGACCTGTGGCACCCCTGCAGGCATACCGTAGCGGGAGCACTCTCTATCGGCTTATTTTGCGCTATGCTGCCTTTGCCTTTTCAGATGCTTCTGGCAGCTCTTGCAAGCATGAGGGCCAGGGTCAATATTCCCGTCTCGATGGCCGCGTGCTGGGTAACAAACCCATTTACCCATCCCCCACTCATCGCATTGCAAATTAATTTTGGACACTGGATCCGTGAGCATATCCAAATTTCACTCCCCTTTGACAAATCCACAGAGATTGCATTCTTGGGAGTTAAGGTGGTCGGCAGCCCGGCGGACTTCGTGGTAGGATTCCTGACCATCGGCGTGGTGTTGAGCATCCTCGCTTACCCCATTGTTTATAGCGTGTCCATGTTTCTACCTAACCGGGGGAAACGTCCGAGTGCTGCTGAGAGGCCTGAGAGAAACTCTGCTGGCTGACCCAGCCACCTCCATAAGGAGCTCCCAGCCTATAACCCACCTTCACTTCTGGAAAGTAGTATCTTTGGTTAGCACGATTACTCGACGTCATTAATAACTGCCTAATAAGTAATCCGATGAGTGGTATGACGATCACAAAGCCGGAGAAAATAGCGATCATCGTTACGCTTTCAGAGTCTGTCCAGCTAGCTTCTGGAATATCATGATAACGAGTTATTTTGTTCTCTATATTCAACACAAGCGATTTTAGCATAACCGCCTTGGGATCATTCCGCTCCCTCAACTCATGTATAACATCATTAAGCATCAAAGCTACGTCCCTCTCCGGAATAGGATTGGCTTGATCATTGCCTTTTAGATCTAAACCATCTCCTTTGTGATAAACAATAGATGGGTTATTACCGTAAGCCACAGGGTCTAGTTGATAGACAATGACCATGCCTCGCCCGGAGTCCCCTACCCAAGATTCATAGAGTTGGTCAGCGCGTTCCCTAAGACTTGAACTCAGGACATTGTGACAAACAACTAGATAGACAGAATAATTATGATTCTGCCTCATCGCTGATAGACTGTTAGCAATATCAGATAATATCTTAGGGTGCTGAGAAAAAAACTGTGCTCGGTCTAAAATCTGATTACTCGGCACTGCCCAATCAGTGGCAGCGACAGGCTTATTGACAGATTCCGACTCCGCGCAACACGGTGTAACTAGACCAAACCAGCACATACACACGCATAACAACAAAAGTCCCGCAAAGGCACTGAGAGGTTGACTTATTTGCGATACATTACCGATCACATCATCATTCTAATTAACTTCTATGAGTAAGCAAGAGTGGATCTTTTGAATCAATTGCCGTGCTAGTTTTTGGCTGCTTTTTTCTCTGCCATTTCGTTTTTAATCTCAATGAGTGCGGTGAGAAACAATAATGCTGCTGCAATCGAGATACAACTGTCTGCGACATTGAAGGCTGGCCAATGACCTCCACTTGACGGCATTATTTTATCGTAAAGTGGTAGTTTAAAGTCAAGGAAATCGACAACATAACCTTGGCAAAGGCGCTCCCAGAAGCTCTCATTTTTATAGGCCTCCAGCCAGAATCCTTGGAACAATCTGTCCGTTAAATTACCCAGAATTCCCGCTAAAAGTAAAGGGGCGGACCAACGTGATGGACCTGCAAAAGCACCCTGTCTCCAGAAAAATAGAATTAACACAAGTGCGACAACAAGAACGACGAGGAAAACCACTGGTGCCCATGTAGTTCCATTACCTATTCCGAATGCAACCCCTTGGTTGTGGCGCCTTACAAGGTTAAAAAAACCATCTATGACAGGACGGGTGTCTTCACCGACAAAATGCTTCACCCCATCTACTACCACAAACGGCACTTTAAAGGTCATTACAACCCACCATTTTGATAGCTGGTCTGCTATAAACAATGGCGCGGTAATCCAGAGAACATGCTTGATCAGTGTTTCGCGAGATAGCTCCTTATTCATTGTTTATTAACCTATAACGTCTTTTAAGTTACGGCATGGCAGAAAACTGCCTAGCATCACGGAACCTGTGATTACCTACATAACCTCATCACAACGGCTACAGAGATCCGTCACCAATGGCTCATATCGGCGGCATCGTGGACACATGCTATGATCTGTTGCTTTCGCCGTGGCAACAACCTGCTCACCCACCTCCAGACGAAGATCTGCAAGTATGAAAAACTCCGTCACAAAGTCGCGGTCAGCTAAGAGATCGCGACAAGGGTGACCACTGGGAAGAGTAAGCGTCACATCAGCCTCATTGTTTTTGTTGAATGACTTTGCCTGCACCTCTTTTTCGATAGCTGTTTGAATGATAGCTCGTAACTCTAGCAGCATATCTATCTGCTCTGTCGCTTCGCCCGAATTGAAATCCGGATCCAAAGTGGGGAAATCCTGCTCATGAACACTGCCCTGATGACCAGCATGTTCCCAAGCTTCATCAGCTGTAAACGCAAGTATCGGCGCCATCAAGCGGCATACCGCATCAAACACACGATGCATCACAGTCTGTGCCGCCAGTCGGCGCTGTGAATCCAGCGCATCACAATACATTCTGTCTTTGGTGATATCGATGTAGAGCGCACTTAGCTCATGTGCACAGAATTGATTAATTTCGTTAAACACCTTACGGAATTGATATGCGTCATATGCTTTACAGCACTCTGCGATAACACCATTGAGCCGCTCAAGTATCCACCGATCAAGTAAGGTCATGTCCTCTTTAGCAACTGACTGATTATTAGCGTCAAAGCCATTGATATTACCCAGTAAAATACGCAGGGTGTTGCGTAAGCGGCGATACGGGTCGGTTACTTGTTTGAAAAGCTTATCGGAGAATGGGACCTCTGTCTGCCAGTCTACTGATGCAGCCCACAAGCGGACAATGTCAGATCCAAACTGATCATAATAATGTTTTGCATTGATCGGCTTGCTTCCTGATTTAGATATTTTCTTACCCGAAGTATCGACAACAAAGCCATGAGTCATAACCGCTTTGTAAGGAGCAGCACCGCGCGCTGCTACACTAAGCATCAGCGAGCTTTGAAACCAACCACGATGTTGGTCGGTAGCCTCTAAATAAAGATCCGCAGGCGCAGATAGCTCGGGATGTCTATCCATTACTGCGACGTGACTCGATCCAGAGTCAATCCAGACATCTAGCGTATCACGGCATTTTGTACAGCCCTCGGGAAGCCCAAGGCGAGAAGCTAGTGCGGCGTCATCGAGCTCGAACCACACGTTGGTTCCTTCCGTCTCCACTAAGTCTGCGATCTTACCAATAAGCTCATTATCAATGATCGCCTTTCCCTCCTTGTCAAAGAACACGGGAAGCGGCACCCCCCATGTACGCTGCCGTGAGATACACCAGTCCGGCCTAGATTCCACGGTGCCATAAATACGATTCCGACCCCACTTTGGCAACCACTCCACCTTATCGATCTCCTCCAAGGCTATGCCTCGTATGTCTTTGAGTGAGATAAAGAACTGCTCAACCGCACGAAAAATAATGGGAGTTTTGGAGCGCCAGCAATGTGGATACTGGTGTTCGTAAAGCTCACGACCAAGCATTGCATCCACTTCCTCTAGAATTTCGGTGATACGTTTGTTAGTCTTAAAAACATGCTGACCAACTAACTCATCTAATCCACATTCAGCAGTGAATTTGCCATCTGCATCGACCGGAGATAACAAACCAAGATCATTTTGCTGGCCTGCAACGTAGTCATCAGCACCGTGACCGGGAGCAATATGCACCGCACCCGTCCCCGTCTCTGTGGTCACAAAATTAGCCAAGATAATCTTAGCCGTGCGTGGTAAAAACGGATGGTTTGCTTCCATCCCCTCCAACTTTCCGCCTTTGAACTCAGCATGTGTTTCGCTCAAAGCAAATCCAGTTTTAGCTGCGAAATCATCGATCAAATCCTTAGCAACAATGAGCTTGTGCTTGCGACCATCTACGTGATCAAAAGTAGCACAAACATAGTCAAACTGCTCGTGAACAGCAACACCAAGGTTGGCAGGCAATGTCCAAGGAGTCGTCGTCCATATCACCATCGAAGCATCGGCAAGATCCCCCTCTGCCTCGGCGAGAGCAAAGCGAACATAAACCGCCATGCTCTTTTTATCTAAATATTCGACCTCGGCCTCTGCGAGTGCTGTCCCCGCCCCATAACTCCAAAGCACAGGCTTACGGCTCTGATAGACCGCGTCCATCTCAACTAGCTTACCAAAGGTGCGGATGATGTCTGCTTCATAACCGGGATCGAGCGTCAAATAAGGATTATCCCAATCACCAAATACCCCCAAGCGCCGAAAGCTCTCCCGCTGAATATCGATGAATCCACGAGCGAATTCGGAACAGCGCCTGCGAACCTCCGCCGGTTCCTCATCCCTGGCGTCTTGCATCACCTTGAACTCAATAGGAAGCCCATGGCAATCCCAGCCGGGAATGTAAGGGGTTTCAAAACCCGCCATCGTCTTGGACTTGAGCACCAAATCCTTCAATACCTTATTTAAGGCCGTGCCCATATGCACGTCTCCATTGGCAAATGGCGGCCCATCATGCAGAATAAAGCGTGGGGCATCTTGATTCTTGCGGCGCTTTTGTATGCGCTCATAAAGACCTTCATCATTCCAGCGTTCAAGACGCTTGGGTTCATTTTTCACCAGATCCCCTCGCATGGGGAAAGTGGTCTCAGGCAGACTGAGGGTATCCTTGTAATTTTTTGCTTCCTCGCTCATGGCATATGGTGACGTCTAGAGGCGCGGAAGCTAGACACTATGGGCCATGGGGTCAATGGCGTAGTTTGAGCAAGCTGAGCGCCACTCTAGGCCCCAGAACATTACTCACCGTACTCTTGGGTTCTTATTATTGAGGTTTAACCCCAGGGGGCAGCCAGTCCTTCGGCATTGGCTGTATCGCAGGAACCACAGGATTACCCTCTTTGTCGGTCTTCCCCTTACTTGAGCTGGCAAGTTGATCAATCTGCTCCTGAAGCACACGCTCAGGATAAGCACCAGTGAACTCCTTCACTTTGCTGCCTTTACGGTAAAATTGAATGGTCGGCACGGAACGGATTTTTTCTTCTGCAGCCCATGCCCAGTTTTCGTTGGCATCTACTTTTACAATGCGCAATTTTTTGGCATTCTTTTCTGCCAGTTGCTCCAACACGGGAGCAAGTTTTCTGCAAGGGCCTCATGTATCGCTGAAAAATTCAATCATAACCAGCTTTGACTCCTCGGCAATCACTTCCATAGCCTGCTTTTGATTCATCTGGTCAACCGCTGAATATGCATCTGCCCCCCCTATATCCTTTAAACGATCTACCAATCCGCTAACTTTATCACAAGAAGTGAACAAAAACAGCGAAGCAACACAGAGGGATATCATCCAAAGATGATTGAATGGCTGAATCTTGCTATTTACCCAAAGGTAATGTTTCATAGAAGTTTATTATCACAACGACTTGAATTTTACAAGGTGCTCATTTGTATATATTTAACATAGCAGATTTAGCCTGTAACTTTACAAAAAAACATCTTACCCTGCCGCCGTGAAAGTTGGCATCCTTGCAAACCCAAATAAAAAAGGCGTAAATCAAATCATCCAAAATCTCTGTGTATCCTTGGAACGACAAAATCTTGTTCCTGTGCTTGAGAAGACGACAGCAAGACTGATCAACGAAGAGGGCGGCCTAGAGTCAAGCCAACTGGCAGCAACCTGCGATCTCGTTGCCGTTTTGGGTGGAGATGGCACGATGCTCAACGCCGCGAATCAACTCGGGCCCGCTGATATCCCCGTTGCAGGCATCAATGTCGGAACCTTGGGATTCCTGACAACCTGCACCGACAGTGAACTCGACATATTCGCCAAAGCAGTAGCCGAAAAAGACTACACACTAATCAAACGCATGCAATTGCGTGCCACCATTACATCACTTGATGGTGAAACAAAAAGCTTTCGTGCACTCAACGAGGTGACTCTTGCCCGGGGCCAAACAGGTCGCCTTGTCGCATTGGACGCATGGGTGGATGGTGAGCTGCTCAACCATTATCGCGCCGATGGCTTAATTGTTGCCACAACGACTGGATCGACAGCTTATTCACTCTCTGCAGGCGGTCCACTGATTGCACCCAAAGCTGAAGTTTTTGTCATTACCCCGATCTGTCCCCATTCGCTCAGCAATCGATCTCTAGTGGTTTCTCACAGCTCACTGGTTGAGCTGGCACCAGCAGAAGATGCCGAATGCCCTATGTTTCTCACCGTAGATGGTCGCGATGTCATGGCTATCAATCAAGGTGATCGAATTCAAGTCGAGCAAGCTGGACATGCGCTGCCATTGCTCAGACTCGAGGGGCGTAATTTTTACTCAACATTGCGTCAAAAATTAGGTTGGGGCAGAGATTAACAAACGCTCACCAATGCCATCCAATGCGGAGACTGCACAAGACTGACACCATCCACTTCATTTCATGAGATACGAGCCCGCCGACTCAACATTGTTTATGCATAATCGATCACGATTATCTGCAATGCTGAAGCCGAGCAGTATTGGAATTCTTGATTCCAATGACCTAATGCCTACTAACGCTGATGGAACTCTTCCATGGAGACAGAATTCAGATCTGTATTATCTCTCTGGCATCGATCAGGAGGAAAGCACCTTGTTGCTCTTTCCTGATGCCGCTGATCCATCGGATCGCGAGATCCTATTTATCAAAGAAACCAGCGAGCATATTGCTATTTGGGAAGGGCAAAAATTATCAAAACAAAAAGCTACCGAGCTCTCTGGCATCGGCAATGTCCAATGGAATTGTCAATTTGACAAAGTATTGGAGCGCCTTACTGAGCAAGCATCACATATCTACCTTAATGCTAATGAGCACCCACGGGCGAACATAACCGTTCAAACTCGTGATGTACGACTACTCAAGAAATGCCAACAAGACTATCCCGATCATCAGTATGAGCGACTTGCTCCTCTGATGCACCAACTCAGAGTCATCAAACATTCAGCAGAAATCAATATGATTCAAAAAGCCTGCAATATCACGGAAGCAGGTTTCAGGCGCGTGCTAAATTTCATTAAGCCTGGTGTTGGCGAATGGGAAATTGAAGCTGAATTTATTCACGAGTTTATCAAGCAACAATCGACAGGCTTTGCCTACACGCCGATTATTGCGAGCGGAAAAAGCAGCTGTATTTTGCACTACATAAAAAACAACCAACGCTGCCAAGATGGAGAATTACTACTCATGGATGTTGCCGCAGAATACGCTAATTGGAATTCCGATATGACCCGAACTATTCCGGTAAATGGACAATTCACTCAGCGACAACGAGCTGTTTATGATGCCGTATTAAGAGTTTTGAGAAAGTGTAACGATATCCTGCGTCCAGGCATCACTCCCGATGACTATCAAAAGGAGACTATTGATTTCGTGGAGCACGAACTCATCACATTAGGCTTAATTGATGAAGACGAGGCAAAACAACAGGATGCCAGCAAGCCTTTGGTTAAAAAGTATTTCATGCACAGCACATCCCATCACCTCGGGCTTGATGTCCATGACGTCTGCCCTGCCGATGAGCCCTATGCTGTCGGGATGGTCCTCACCATTGAGCCCGGTATCTATATACCCGACGAGAAAATAGGCATACGTTTGGAAAACAACATCCTCATCAGAGAAACAGACAATCTTGACCTCATGGCTGACATTCCTATCGAAGCTGACGAGATTGAGGCCTTAATGGCAAAATCCATTCAATAGGTAACGGGCTCACACGATAACTACGACACTCATTGCCCCTGTTATTTCCGCCTGGCTAATGAGCTTTCTTGAGCATCTTACTGGCTCGCTTTTCAACCGAAGCTGCCGTTTTGGCATCATCATGCGAACGCAAAAACTCTGCGAAGTTGGCAGATACTGTGGCGTAATCCATCGGGGCATCCTTCACTTTTTCTTCGTAAATTTTAAGAGAAGTTTGGTAGTTTTCTTTTGCCCAGCCATCTTCACCAGTGTGGCTCAGGGCTACTGCCAAGTTAGCGTGTGCTTGAGCAGTCTCTAGGTGCTTGTCACCAAAGACTTTCTGACGAGCATCAAGAGCCATGACAAACATTTCCCGAGCTTGGTCGTAGCAGCCAGCCGCAAGATAGAGCGCTCCTATATTATTGCAGATCGCAGCGGTCTCCTCGTCCTCTGAACCTAACTGTTCATTATAAAGCTCGAGAGCTTTGAGATATAATGTTTCTGCCGCATCAAAATCACCGCAGCTTTTGTAGATGTAGGCCAAGTTGTTGCACAAACTAGCGATGTCGATGGCCGAGGGCGGATCCATTCGCTCAAACAACTCAATACTGCGCTTATAAAATGTGACAGCCTCATCGGTATTGCCGTCGGTCTCATAGACCACTGCAACACTAGCACTCAGCCGAGCCATTGCCTCAGTTTGTATATCTTCGCCCTTGAGCAGATCTAGCGCCTCAAAGTATGACTTTCTTGCCTCTTCAAGGTTGCCATATTGACGATAAAAATCCCCCTGCACCTCAAGGGAAAATGATAACTCATCGATATTTTCGGCATCCTGTTGATATTCGCTTCGAGCTTTGTCGACTGCTGCACCCGCAGTATTTTTTGCCTCATCCCATCGTCCAGCTTGGCAAAGCTGCCTGACACGATCATGCAGCATGTGCAATAGATTGGCTGTCCCTGATTCCATATGTTGGTATTCGCTATTTATTCGCTATTTATTCGCTACGTATCCGCTAGATACTCGCTGAGTTGTGCTTAAATCAATACGTTTTATCGTAAGATCTTTATAGATGCAGTAAACACCAGCCGAAACCTCATGACCAGACATAAATCGCCCGAACGCTCATCGACTTATTTCATCCATACATGATGATCTTGACCTCGGCATACTTCCAAAAGCTTGCTCGATTGCCATCGCAGCACTTGATCGTTCATGAGCCACTCCCAGTAAACGTGCCAGCTCGTGCTCAAAGTGAATCACGCCTCGTTGATCGGCGCCATTTTCCCCAAGATACCCGAGTCCTCTTTGCAGCAGATCATACAGCTCTGGCACGGGATGATCAGGCTCTACCACATGTGCTAGCAAATCGACAAAGTATGAGGCTACAAGTGTATCTCTATAACGCTTCCTGATATTTTCTCGGTAGTCCACTACTGCAATCTCACTCAGGGTATGCAGCTCGCTCTTACGGCTGCGAACCCAATTAATCTCTGCTTCAAAGAATAAGTCCAACTTGCCTGCAAAAGCTCCTTTTGATCGTCGTGCACCTTTCGCAACTGTCTTGATCAAGCCATGGTGACGGGTGCACCAATGCACAATTAAACTTGTCTCAGTTAGCTTCGTCAGCCGAATGATGATCCCCTCTGATTTTTCCATTTACAGATTCATAATGCAGCTATTTCGTCTCATACAAAACAATTAATTTACCTCAGAAAGAGCTGCTTTGCCTTTTTACTATTTGGGGTTTGTATGTTGCCTGCATGTCGCTAAGAATCTGCCAAGCATGAGTGAACACAATATCGCTGACCTCCTGGCGCTCGATACCGGAGCTTTAAAAAGCCGGCTATCTGAACTCAGGAGGTATCTTTGACATTCCGGAGTTAAAACACAAACTTGCTGAATACGACACCAGAATGGCCAATACGGATTTCTGGGATGACCCCGACAAAGCCCAAGTCATTGTGGGTGAGGCCAATCTTGTCAAAGGCCGACTCAATCCCTTTCTTGAGCTAGAAAATCGAACCAACAATCTTGACGAAGTTATTGCGCTAGCCAAAGAAACAGACGACATCGAATTTGCCCGCGAAGCACATGATGACTTTCATGCTATTGTTAATGAGCTGGACAAATTTGAACTAATCACCCTTTTAGACAAACCGACTGACGCCTCCAATGCTTACCTTACTATCCAGGCAGGCGCAGGTGGCACTGAAGCTTGTGATTGGGCAGAGATGTTACTGCGTATGTATACACGTTGGGCCGAAAACAAAGGGTTTACGGTCACTAATCTAGATTACCAAGATGGAGACGGCGCTGGCTGCCGGACAGCATCTCTCAAACTTGATGGTCCTTATGCATACGGCTATCTCAAAAACGAACGTGGCGTCCATCGCCTTGTTCGTATTTCACCCTTTGATGCTGCAGGCAAACGTCACACGTCATTCTCGGCCATCGACGTGACGCCCGAAATCTCCAAAGACATTAATATAGAAATTCCAGACTCTGATGTTGAAATCAGCACGGCCAGGTCCGGCGGCGCTGGCGGCCAAAATGTAAACAAGGTTGAGACCGCCGTCATACTCAAACACAAGCCAACTGGTATCATGATTCGCTCAACACAAGAGCGTTCTCAGCTGCGAAATCGTGAAAATGCATGGTCATTGTTACGGGCTAAACTTTACCAAATAGAAGAAGACAAACAACGTGCCGAAGCCGACCGTGAATACTCAGCCAAGGGGGAAATCGGCTGGGGTAGCCAAATTAGATCCTACGTCTTTCAGCCTTATCAGATGGTCAAAGACTTGCGAACCGGAGAAGAAACAGGCAACATTGCATCTGTGATGGATGGAGATATTGATCCTTTCATTGAGGCTATGCTCAAGGGAAAGACACGGGATAAGTAACTAACAACATATAGAACAATCGCGAACAGATCATGACAACAGAGCGAACAGGTATTTTGCTGCTAGTGTCTGGCCCATCGGGCTCAGGAAAAACGACGCTATGCAGGCGATTAGCCGATGAAGACGAGGCTATCTATTCCATATCCTGCACAACTCGACCATCCAGAGAGGGTGAGTGTGACGGTCACGACTATCATTTCCTGACAAGAGAGACATTTGAACAGAAAATAAGTGCTGGCGAATTTCTTGAATATGCTGAAGTACATGGGAATTTGTATGGCACACTGAAAGCTGAAGTTCTCAACCATCTCACCAAAGGAATTGATGTCGTGATGGACATTGACGTACAAGGCGCAGATCAAGTTCGCAGCTGCACGGACTTGAGCATCGAAAGCTCCTTGGCAGATGTTTTTGTGATGCCTCACACCAAAGAAGAACTTTTTAAGCGCCTCACTGGGAGAGGTTCAGATTCTCAAGAGGTCATAGCATTGCGCATGAAAAACGCACTTGGAGAAATCACGCAGTGTTCAAAGTATACCTACCGTTTACTGTCAGATACACGAGAACAGGATTACCAACAGTTCAAGTCACTACTGGTGGCTGAACGCCTAAAAACCTCTCGGCTCAAAAAGCTATAAGGCCTCAACAATCAAAAAATGAAGACCATCATACTCGGTATTACCGGCTCAATCGCCGCTTATAAGGCGGCTGGCATTGCATCTCAATTAGTTAAAAAAGGTCATCATGTCTTTTGTGTGATGACACAATCAGCTACCGAATTCATCACCCCCCTCACACTACAAGTCATCTCGCAAAACTCAGTGCTTGTTACCTTACAAGATGAAAAACAAGCTTGGAAGCCTGGGCACATCGATCTTGCCGACCGTGCAGATCTCCTACTAGTGGCCCCAGCCTCCGCCAACACCATAGGCAATTTCGCCAATGGCCTTGCGCCTGACCCTCTATCAAGCATATATCTAGCGACTAAAGCGCCTGTGCTTATCGCTCCTGCCATGAATGGCAAAATGTGGTTACACAAAGCAACTCAGCGTAACATCACACGTTTGGAGCAAGACGGCTGCCATATTATAGGGCCTGAGAAGGACGGCATGCTCGCATGCGGCTACTCGGGACCAGGTAGACTTAGCGAGGAAACCGAAGTGATTCAGAAGGCCGAATCCATACTCACAAGCTGACATAAAGATTGATGACCATTCTCATCACCGCAGGCCCTACGCGCGAAGCCATTGACCCCGTTAGATTTCTATCGAACAAATCATCGGGTAAAATGGGCTACGCAATCGCCAAAACAGCGGCGGATCAAGGTCACCGCGTTATCCTAATATCGGGCCCGACTCATATTAATGTCCCCGACAAGGTCGACTACATTCCTATCGAAAGCACTCAAGAAATGTATGATGCCGTGGAGCACTATATCATGAAAGCTGATATTGCCATCTTCTCTGCTGCGGTTGCTGATTACAAACCAGCATCAATCTCCGAGCAAAAAATCAAAAAGACGGCCGATGCCATTAACCTCGAACTTATCAAGACGCCAGATATTCTTGGCTCTGCTCGGAGAATCTTTGGCTATGAAGGCATTTTAGTTGGTTTTGCCGCAGAAACACAAGAGATCGAATTGAATGCTCGCACAAAATTAAACCGTAAGGATTGCGACCTCATTATCGCTAACGATATCTCCCGTAAGGACATCGGCTTTGATGTCGATGAAAACGAAATCATCATCATCTCAGCTGACGACACTGTGAAGCCAGCCAAGGCATCAAAACAGCATCTCAGCCATCTTATTCTCGAGCGCGCGTTAAACTTAGCCTCGTCCAGAAATCTGGATTAGCTCCTTTAAGCGGGAACAATCGTTTTGCAATGGCTCGGGCATATCCTCCAGCTTCCACGGCAAGCGGTAGCGCCAGTTTTTACCGCCTACTGTGCCAGGTATGTTGATTCGCTCAGTGCTATCGATGATGTCTGTGATCATTAACGACGCGTAATTGGCATTCGACTTCAGCAGCCGATCAAACAACGCCCACTTTACAACTGGTCCATAATCAGAATACGCGTCAGCTCGTGAGCCCTTCGGCAAACCTGCAAAATCGCTAAGTAACTCGAGGCCGCGTAGTGCGCCCTCGTGATCTAGCCCACCCAGCATAGATTTTAACCCACTCCACATCGCTGGAATAGAATCATGATCATGAGTGGCATAGGTCGCAAATGCACACTCTGGATAGTCCGCCCCAGACACTGTTTCTCCATGCCCTCTGACCTCCCAGTGGCATACTTTAAATCCTGCTATACCGAGGTTTTCCATGTTAGGCCTGACATAATCTGGCACACAGCCCAAATCCTCGCCAACAACCTCCCCTGCTCCGGCAGCATCTTGAATTATTCTCAGATACTTATCTCCATCTGCTAGATTCGCCGCTTTATTCTCTTCCGTATCATCCGGGCGCGGGAAAAACTCTGGAAGTGGACCTCCTGTGATATCTTTGGCCTGCTTTTCGGTCAGACCAATGAATTCCTCATTTCGTCTCGGCCGCCATGGGAAACTATAAATGCGATAAAAACCTAGAATATGATCGATTCTGAAGACGTGAAAAATATCAGTCAGCTTTTCAATGCGCCGGCGCCACCATGAAAAGTCATTTTTTTCTAGCACATCCCAGCGGTAAATGGGAATGCCCCAGTTTTGCCCCCACTGGCAAGCAAATGCATCGTCCTTAAACACAGTCTCAGGTGGCGAACCTCCCGAGAGCTCGAGATCGAACCACATAGGCTCAAAAAACACATCAGCACTACTGTAAGAGATGCCGATTGGAATATCACCCATGAGTTTAACATCAAGCTGGTGTGCATGTTCTCTCAATTTTCGCCACTGTGAGAATGCGTGCCATTGCACCCACGCATAGAAGGTAAGGTTGCGCTCCACTTCCTCAACTGGCATCGAAGCAAGATATGATTCTGCCGCCTCTGGAGTATTGTATTCATCGGGCCATAACTCCCACTCTTCGGTTCCTGCCAACTCCATTAGCCAACGAAACTTACAGTATGGCACGAGCCATTCAGCCTCCTCCACGCAAAATGCCTCAAAGAGAGTATCCGCATCTTCAACCGCCCAAAACAAATCAAAGCCTTTTTTTAGCAGACTCCATTTGGCAGCACTTACTTGCTCATAATCTACAAGGTGATTCTTGTTCAAGTCGCCCACCAGATTAGCTGATGCTTTTTCAATATCCGCATCACTGATCTCGGCAATATCCTCAAGAGCTATCAAAAGCGGGTCCAGTGCAACCGAACTTATCGCATTGTAGGGACTGTGATCAGCTCCCGTTTCATTAATGGGCAAGAGCTGTAAAAAACCTACTTTGTGAGAAGCGGCCCACTCAACCATTTCCAGCAGGGCTTTGGTATCGCCAATACCTAGGTCTCGATCTCTACGTAATGAAAAAACCGGGGTCAACACACCCAACCTTCTCAAACGATCACTCTTAGCAACTGCCATGGCTGGGATATGATACGAGCAATTCATTTAAGCAATACTAAATAGAGACGCTGCATTATGTTATGACATAAGCGCATCAAAAATTAGCAGCTTGAAATAACACAAGTAGAATATCATAATGCTTAGTGTTATGAAAAATACGACCCGCTCCAATGGCCACCAATCTGTGACTGCTCTCTTATCAGCAATTTCAGCCACTCTTCTAATCGTATCCTCTTGTGCGCCTGACCCAGCACTTCAACGTCAAATGGATCAAGATATTCTGACGGCATCCGAAATAAGAAAATCAGGTGACACAACCCGCGCCCAACAAGGCCGAGGCAGCCAAGCATATGGCCACGGGGGATTCTAAGGCTTGTAGATAACCAGCGGAATTCGGACTGGCAATGCCAGCTTACCGTTCAAGCTAAAATCGTAGTAATGCAAGCAGCGCTGATCAGGCACCATAGCGGGCCCAGAAGATGTCGTTGCCGGTAAGAGCCACAACCAAGGAGTCCCATCCACTTTCAGTGATATCGACGCGTTTAGTCAAATCAAACAACACCCGAAGGCGGACCATTTCACGATTAGACTCTGGCACCACTTCAAACATGGCTCCCGAGTGCGCCATTCTGAAAAATGCAGCACACATTGCGATACTGGCATCTGATGGTGCCTCTTTGGTAGCTGTGCGCAGCGGCTCAAGATTCTTAGCGAGCAAACGTGAAGACAGCGTAAATTCGATACCTCCCTGTGTCTGAGAGATCAAGATGACTCCTGCGTCCCGCATGACATCAGTGATAGCCTTAAGAAACGGCTTAACTTCTGACTGGATCGCTTCAATTGAACCAGGCCAACCTGTCTCAGATTTTTCTTCACCTATCCATTGGAAACAACCCAACTCTTGGGTAATCGGAGCTACCACATCACCTACAGAAACGCTTTGAGCGTAATCAAGCACATCACCTTTGAGACTGTCACCTGTGAGACCCTCTTTGATGCTACGTAAAAACAATAAATGTCTGCGATAAAGCTCTCTCCAGTTGATGCTTGGGTCGAGACCCACTTCTTTAACGTCATCTTTAGCTCCGATTTCTGCTAACTCAACCAGTGCCCTCAGAGCCTCCCCCACATGACTTAACTCTTCATGGCTAAAGACTGCCATGGTCGCAATTGACAAAACTCGGTCAGATGATGCGAGCATTTCAACACTCGACAATTTTTGACGCAACAGTGCGTCCCGCTCTTGCTGTATGCTGAATAGCTCAAGAGCACGCATGATGGCTGACTCCAGATCATTCACCTCCCACGGCTTGGTAATATACTGGTAGAGGCCACCTTTGTTGACTGCTTCAATCGCTGTATCAATATCAGCGTAGGCAGTGGAGAGAATTCGAATGCATGATGGCTTCAACTCACTGACTTTCTCAAGCAGTTGGGAGCCTGTCATGTTTGGCATGCGTTGGTCTGTTACCACCACTGCGACTTGGTCGATATTTTCTTTAAATAGCTCGACCGCCTGCATTCCGTCATTTGCAGTGATAATGTTAAACTTTTCACCAAATAGGCGGCAGAAGTACTTTCGTGTCTTCTCTTCGTCATCGACAAAGAGAACTAGTTGATCTTGCGTTGGATTATCCATAAACTTTTTAATATGTAATTTTATTAAGTTATTTCACCCGATAAACCAAGCACTTTAGCTTCTGTTTTCTTACATAAAAAGCTACATTAATATGCTTTTATTGAAATGTATTTTGAACTCGGTGAATTCATCAACTACTGATTCAACCTCAATTTTCGCCTGATGCTGATCGAGTATGCGGTGGCAGATACTCAAGCCGAGACCCATTCCCTCACCGACATCATTTTTGGTGAAAAAGGGCTCGAACATACGGTCAATATCCTCTGACGAGATACCACAGCCATTGTCTCGTAAGATGAGAGTAACAGTATTTTCATCAGAGTCGGTGCTCAAGCTCACCTTTCCATCGAATGACCCCAGCTTAGCCTCTTTAACTTCGATGGCCCTGGCAGAGTTTTGAAGGAAATTAATCAACAACTGGCAGAGTTGCCGCTCGTTGCCCTCGATCTCTGCGGCAGGATCGATATCTATCTCTAGCTCAATTTCTGCGAGTGTGGAGCTGGCAAGTTTGCGAGCGCTTTCGACAAAAGCCGCGACATTGATACGATCCATCGCTGCTGTATCCCCACGAGTGAAAGATCTCAAGTCAGTGATGATACCAATCACACGAACAAGGCCCTCCTCCGCATCAGAAATCACCTCCATATAATCTTCTCGCTCTTCTTCGCTGATAGATGATTCAAACGTCTTCAAAGTGTGTAGCGCAATCTTACTGTAGTTGAGCGGGTTATTCACCTCATGCACGATCCCTGCACTCATACGCCCAAGAGACGAAAGCTTTTCGCTCTGAACAAGTAAGCTACCTTGCTCCTTTAGCTTTTGGTTCACAGCTTCAAGTTCCTCGTTATTCTCCTCCAGCTGCTGGTTGATGCGCCTCAATTTCTTGTTGGAGTTTGCAACTTCCTTTGCCAGGCAAAACTCTCTGAATCGACTGTGATTGTAAAAATACGTGGCCGTCGTAGTGATTGCACCAGTCACAAAAATAAAATAGCTCGGAATGAATGCCTCTTTCCAAAAGAGATCTTCAGAATGGCTGAAAACAGCCCAAGTATACATGAACAAGCAGAGCAAAGCATTGATTGCGCTATCGAACGTGTTCCAACGCAACAATAAGGTGGCCCCAACCAATACGAGATTAAGACCCGCATAGTAGGGAGAATCCGCCCCATTGGTTGTGAAAATCATATGCGATATCGAGGCGATGGGCAACATCGCAACGGTGTGAACCACCAACCTTGCCAATAGGTTACTCTTAACAAATCCAGAGAGTACTGCAAAAGCGATCAACAAGGCCGCCGTCACAACACGGTTAACCAAAAGTTCATTCACTCTCTCGTAATAAACAACCACATCGAGGCCCACACCGACCATCATAAAAATAGCACCAAAGACAGCCGCTTGCTGACAGTTCGCTATTCTAGCGCGCTCTTCTGAAATCTTAAAAAGCTGCTTTATTGTGTGTGAAGATTCGCTCATTTTTTATTACTTGGATGGCGCTCACGAGCTACCGAAGCGATCCATAGAGACTTTTCTGATCTCTAGAAATAAATTTACACCGGTCGCATCTCTCTTGAGCTGGGTTTCCATAACAGTTCCATCCAAAGGAATCAAGTCGAGCATTTCCCAATCACTACGATAAACAAGATTCCATTCCACGACATATTCCATCCAACCAATACAAGGATTCGTTGATGAGACATTCGTAACAATCGATAGCCCCTGCGGGTGCAATAATTTAGCAAAAACAGAAACTAATTTTTTGCAAACCTTCTGAGACAGGTAATCAAAGAGGCCGGCACAATAAACCAAATCATATGATTCCCATTCTAGTTCAGCCCCTCCACCACTCGCCTGCTTAATTAACTGATGCACTGAGCGTTGCAGAATATTAATTTGAGTCTTTCTACCGTGCTTGTTTTTGAGACCAAGTAGAACGCTTTTTGCATTATCGATAGTTTCCCTGTTAAAGTCCAGCAGGGTGAAATCACAGCAATCACTAATCTCATCATTACTCAAAAAACGCTGAAGTTCATGAGCGGATCCGCAACCAAGATTGAGTACCTTCAAGCGGCGACCACTTTGGGCTACTCGCAGCGCCTCTCTTTTGAGGGTCTCGTGCAGGTAATCTATGCGATTCCTATGTGCTTTGACAGGGTCAAAACTCAGAAAGACGCTATTGATAACTTTGGCAAATAGTGAGTCTCCCTCGAACGGGTCACGAAGCATCATGTTTACCACCTCATAATCACCAGCGTAGCCCAGAGGCTTGGTATAGGCTCTATACGCAAATGGTGAGCATAACATGAGAGGATGCATCTGACGTCTCACATAAAGCTTGTGAGCTGGTTGATCTGAAGCGCTCACATTTCGAGTGGATGCTTCAAAATTAGCTATTTGTGGATTAAGCTCATCCATCATCCTGGCTTCTACTTCACTAACTATAGAGCGCTCCAACGCCACTTTATCGCTCGTATCAGTCGATTGAATACCCAAGTCGATCTGAGCAAGCCAGCGCTTGAGTCCAATCATCATGTTCTGCATATCAGCAACATTGAGCTTAAAATCAGCCGAAACACGGTGGGCTTTTTTCCAATCATTTACAAACTCATCAAACTGAGTCACCAGCGCACCTCGCTGAGCACTCGCAAAAAAATCAACCTCCTTCCAGCCACTGCTAAGTGTCGCCTCACACACTAGGACTGCACCAGTATTCACGATACTAGAAACGACAGCCTCGCCTACATAGACAAGATGACCGTTCATGTGGATACAGAAATTTCTCAGCACCTCTGAGAGCTGCAAACTACAAAACGGATTACAAACCTCAAACGAAACACTATAACGATGCACCCTGAGCATGCTGGCATTAAGCACGTGCCCTTGGCTGTTCTCGCAGCTTACACTGTTATTACTGGGGCTTGAATTTGTCATTCGTGTATATTTGGTTGTTTGTATCAAAGCCCCCTCGTGCGCCGCTGTCCTGGATAAGACAAAAACTAAAACAATGACTTTTAATGTTCTTTTTCTATAATAGATACGCTATCTTTTTTAAAGAAAATTTGAATAAAGCGCAAAAAAAGTAGTGCAGGCTTTACATTTTTCCGCTAATATTTCTTGTAGCTTAGGAATTTTTCCGTAACAAATAAACTTATCAACTATGAGTAGGCCAGCAACACCAACACCATTCCACCGCGAAGGCGCAAGAATCTTAGACAAGTCAGGTGTCAATCTTCTTCAGCTAGCTGAACAGAACAATTTCAATGTTAAGAAAGTAGCTGAAATTCTCGGCTTCACAGTTATTCAATTGCAACGCCATGTTGAATCCGCAGTTGGCCTCAAGCCTAAAGATCTTTTTTGCAACCACCGAGCGCTACTTGCCAAGCGCATGATTAGTGAAGGCATTAACTTGCATGACATTAGTGAAAAACTTGGCTATCTTTACTACAGTCATTTTTGTACTGATGTGAAAAAATTCTTCGGTATTTCTCCCAAACAACTGGAGAGAAAACTCAGACCCGAGTAAGGTCCGAAATGAACAATATTACTCACTGAGGCATTGTTCCCCTCAGCCTACTGTTAGCAGCATGCGCTAATTTGTCACCGATTTGGCCTTTGGCCAATCGAGCTCCATCTCATCGAGTGTTGCCGAATCAAGATTGCTACCTTTCTTCTGTAGTGCATTGTCCATTGCAGCAAAACGCGTTTCAAACTTAACATTGGTCGACTCAAGTATGATCTCGGGATCCAATTCATGTCGTCGTGCTAGATTAACAACCGAAAATAAGAGGTCGCCAATTTCCTCCGCTAGCTTTTCTCGTTCATTGGCGGAGCCCTCCCCAAAAGCATGTAGTTCGTCCTTTACCTCAGAAAGCTCCTCGCGGATTTTACTCATTACTCCCTGATCATCAGGCCAATCAAATCCTACCTTCGCCGCCTTCTTCTGGAGTTTGGCAGCACGCAACATAGCGGGTAAGCCTTTTCCCACATCGTCCAAATACGGCTTTTGCTCATTACCCTTCTCTTTTCTCTTAATGGCATCCCACTGATTCAAAACGCCATCTGTATCCTCAATACTGCTATCCCCATAGACATGTGGATGCCTTCTAACCAGCTTTTCAGAAACCCCTCTGGCAACATCATCGAAATTATACCGCCCAGCTTCTTCTGCCAGCTCACTGTGAAACACAACCTGCAATAGCAAATCACCCAGCTCCTCCTTAAGATGATTCCAATCTCCTCGTTTAATCGTATCGACCGTTTCGTAGGTTTCCTCAATTAGATTAGACAACAAGCTTTCATGTGTTTGCTCAGCATCCCACGGACAGCCACCTGGAGCTCGTAAGCGGTGCATAATAGAACGCAGACGATCCATTTGTAGCGCCTGTTCTGGGCATTCAATCATTTCGTCATCAGTCATTTTTCTAAATATGGTGAGTTTACGATAAGTATTTATTGGTCAGCAACACGCTTGAGGATATCACGCTCATGCTCGGTCAGACTCTGCAAACCCTCATGGCTTACTTTATCGAGAATACGGTCAACCTCTGAATCATCCATATCGATGTTGATGCGCGGGCGCAGTTTTTTCTCGCGAACAATGGTAGCATCCACCACTGGGCGGCGCCTTGAAAGCATTGCCTCATCCGAAATGAAAGAAAGTAACCACGGATTCTTCATCAGGATGAAACCTAGAATTGCACCGCCAAGATGCCCCGCTTCGCCGCCCGCATTATCTAGATTGAACAATATAACAATCACGCTGATTCCCAATGCCCCTATCGCAAAGGTGCGCATGCTCATTGGTAAAACGAAAAACAATAGCACCCGCAAATTCGGTGCAATTACGGCCACACACGCTAGGATACCGAAGATACCCGCAGATGCACCTACCATTGGTATATAGCTGGCGGGCACTGTTTGTCCTCCACCAATCGGAATTGGATCATTCCCAAAAAAACCAAGGTAAAAAAGCGCCACATAAAACAAGGCACCCGCCACACCCGTCGCCAAATAATAACAAAGAAACCGGCGACTCCCCCACCACCGCTCAGCAAAGTGGCCGAAGAAAAACAAGCCCAGCATGTTGACCAAGAGGTGATGACCGTTGGCATGCAAGAATTGAAAGCTAACAAATCGCCACAGTTGCAACTGCTCAACACCGGCTGCCACACTAAAATGCCCCCAACTCCACAAAAATGAGCTCTGAGTTTGAGGTGTAGCATTGGATATCATATCCAGCAACCACACCGCGATGTTAATGATTAACAGCCACTTGACCACGGGGCTACCATCTAGTCTCGACGGCGGCCTTGATGACCCACCAAAGCTCTGGTGGGGTGCTGCTTGCTGGTATGGTCGGTCGGATATTCCCATAAAAAATGATTATCGCTCACATATAATCGAGCCGCACTATCGATAGCATGACTTGGCCAAGCCCGCAAGGCACTCCCATGTCTTTCTGATGTATTTTTCCTGTAAGAATCAGATGATACCCCGTAAGGTTACTTCTTGCCTCATAGGCAGTGCTTCTGCATCATCCTCCCATGTCAGGCAGTTCTGAAATCAAACAATACCTGTGGCCGACTGCCATTACCTTGTTGGGGTTGATTGCTGCCATGAGTATCATCCCCAAAGAGATGCTTGCCGTCGACGAGCACATTCTAGGCTTTCCCGATACCGATATTGCTGGGCACCGAGCTCGCCCTTATCTTCTAGGGCTGCTCTGCCTGCTACCAGCTATTGCGTCTTGGTTATACCGCTGTGCTGGCAGACTGGATCGCTACATGACCAGACAGTTTATCACCTCCTTTGCCCTAAGCATGGGAGCGTTGTTGACGGTCATGATCCTTACCGACCTACAAAATAATATGTCGGACTTTAGCGAAGCCCGCAACACGAGCGATGTTATCATCAGCTACTATGGCATTTTTATCCCAGCAATGTTTGTCTTTATTCTCCCCTACGTACTCCTGCTCTCACTTCTCTATTGCTTGGGTAAAATGTCGCGACATCAGGAAATAGTCGCCATGATCCAAACGGGACGCGGCGTGTTTAGGATCGTCATGCCACTCCTCATCACGGGTGTGTTTAGCTCAGTAATATGCCTTATTTTCAACTACCACTGGGGACCTTGGGCAGAAGGCAATAAGGATGTAATTATCGACATCGCTAAAGACGGTGAAGCAGAACGAGCTCGCTCGGTGCTATACCGAGACAGTAAATCAAGGCGGGTCTGGCTGGTGGGCTCATTTCCTTATCAATTCGAAAAAACAGGTGAGGTACAAAACATCACAGTGCACTCGTTTAATGAGGGCAACCACCCGACGACAAAACTTGAAGCAAAAAAAGCAAAGTGGTCCCGCGAGCATAAAAATTGGACCTTCTCAGATCTTCAGCTCATTGATCTACAAGCTGTGCCCGTACCCATTAAGCTAGATACTCCAAACAGCATCACTCGTAACTGGCAAGAAACCCCATGGCAAATCGTCAAGCCAGGCCTCGATCAAAGCCACTTGGGCATTCCAGAGCTCAATAGTTGGCTTAAAGCTCACGACGGAGTTCAATGGGCTAATCGGCTCCCCTATCTCACCCAGTGGCATTACCGAATTGCACAGCCCATTATATGCCTCATAACAATCTTACTGGCAGCCCCACTTGGTATTGTTTTTGGTAGACGAGGACTCGGTGGCGGAGTTTCCATTGCCCTCTTTTTGTCAGCTGGGATGCTCTTTTCTTCGAGCTTTTTTCTCACCTTTGGTGAAGCAGGCCATATGCCTCCCCTGCTAGCCGCGTGGGCCACCAACATTCTTGTTGCTCTTGTTGCCCTCTACCTGTTCCTTCGCCGTATTACCGGACGTCCGATCTATGAAAGCATCAAAAAACTAATCCCAGCGGGTAATTAAGAGGTATGCCAACATCCTATTCACCAAAGATAGGTAGATTTTTTCAAATCTTTCAGCTTGACCGTAGACCAACTGCCCCCTAGCTTCCGCGTCCCTACAGCTGTTTAATTGCTCCTGTATCGGTGTAACCCGCCAAAAACACTATCCAAACCAATTTATGAGAGGTATCGAAATCCAAAAAGGTGAGCCCGTAGACCGCGCCCTCAAGCGACTTAAATCAATGCTCGACTCCGAAGGCATTCTAGAGGAAATGCGTCGTCGTCGCGCTTTTGAAACCGTGACACAGCGCAAACAGCGTAAAGAGCGCACGGCCGTCAAACGTCACGCAATCCGCTGGCGTTTTCAAAGGAACAAACCTGCTGAAGAGGAAGGCGCATAAGTCTCCCCCGAGCAGGATCTCCTGCTAACCATTTTTTCAACAGGCACTCTAATTTTAGGGTGCCTGTTTTGCGTATATGGTTTGCGAGCTACTTCACAAGAAGCCCCGCCATTAAGCCATCTTTATTTTTTCCTCTATTTTTCTATTGTCAATCCCGTCAACGGGAACTAAACCCCTCCCGCACCGTAGCAGTTTTGCTACATACAAAAGGTGAGGCTCCATAGCTCAGTTGGTAGAGCAGAGGATTGAAAATCCTTGTGTCCCTGGTTCGATCCCGGGTGGAGCCACCACTTTTACACCTATTACTGTTTGATTTATACTCAGCACCAAACCGCCAATTACGGGCGGTTTTTTTGTGGTCATCTTTTCTTTTATGGAAGACATACAAACTCAAATCAGTATAGTCAGCGCTGGGAATTACAGCCCAAAAAATCATTAATATCATATCATCATGCGATCAGCTTTCTTTTTGTGCCTCCTCACTATCCTATCAGCGTATTCTGTTTCTGCTGCGCCAGATGGTAACATCTCCGACCTTAAGCCGATCACCAATTGGAAGAAATTAGCCAATGGCGTTTACATTTCCAGCTTAGGTCAAACGGATCAGCTTTACCGCTACAGCGATCTTGCTGGTGAACCACCTAAAATTGCCGCATTGAACAAACTTGCTGATACGCCTCTGGCCGAAGCTTTAGAGAACGCTCGTTACCGTCTCAATTCAGATCACAAGATCATGGTCTACATCCCAACCGAAGCTGACGAGAAAATCTACGGTTACGGCCTACAGTTCGATAAAACCATGCGCAGCGGTAAGGTGATTGAGCTCAAGGTTGACCATTACAGCAAAGACGGAGGCTCCACCCACGCTCCCGTGCCCTTCTACATCTCCAGTAAAGGCTATGGGGTCTTTTTTAACACAGCAGCTTATCTGAAAATTTACAACCAAGTATGCAACCGTAAAGATTCACCAACGCTTCCCAAAGAAGTCGACCGTAATCCACCAGCTGACGAAAAACAGTCTGGCCCATGGTTGGCCGTACCGCCGAGTGATGCCGTTGAGGCATATGTCCAAGGCGAGGGCCTCGAGCTTATCGGCTTCACAGGAACAAGCCTGCAAGATATTGTGGCTCGTTATAACCTCTATTCGGGCGGCGGGGCAATGCCTCCACTATGGGGCTTGGGTTTCTGGCACCGCACCCCAGCTTCATTTAGTGCGAGTGAAACCGAGCAAGAGATTGCCGACTTCAAAGACCATAACATACCACTTGATGTCATCGGTCTAGAGCCTGGTTGGCAGTCCAAATCTTATCCTTGCACCTTCGAATGGCAGAAAAAGCGATTTCCAGACCCCGCAGCTTTCTCTCAAAAACTCCTCGATGACGGCATCCGTCTCAACCTCTGGGTCAACCCATACATCTCCAAACATGCTAGAATATACGAAGACATGTATCCCCTATCAGGCTCACACACGGTGTGGCTTGGAATTGCCCCAGACTACATGCTTCCTAAGGCACGCAAGGTTTTACTGGACCAACACAAGACAGATCATTTCGACATCGGTATTTCCGGCTATAAGATTGATGAATGTGACGGTTATGATTTCTGGCTGTGGCCAGACCACGCCACCTTCCCCTCCGGAACACCCGCTGAAGTCATGCGTCAAACATACGGCATGCAATTACAACGCATGATCTACAAAGACCTCTATCAGAAAAACAATCGACGCACGTATTCGAAAGTAAGGGCAAGTAATGGTGCTGCATCCAATTACCCTTTTGTGATTTACTCAGACTCCTACGGTCACGATCAATATGTTACTGGTATTTCTGCCGCAAGTCTTGGGGGCATTCTCTGGTGCCCTGAGATCCGTAGTGCACAAAACAGTCGTGAGTGGATTAATCGCATGCACACCACATGCCTATCCCCCATGGCAATGCTCAATGCATGGGCTAGCAAGACAAAGCCATGGACATACGAGGAATCCACTGATGCGATCCGCCGCACAATCCAGCTTCGGATGAAGCTTCTTCCCTACCTCTACACCGCCTTTGCACGATACAATCAGGCAGGCATCCCTCCCGTTCGTTCCATGTTGCTTGAGACTGGTGAAGCAAAAGCACTAGCCCAGTCGGAAGAACGCAAACTTGACAGTGAGGTTGACCCTTATGGAGACGGATTCCATCAAAAAATCATCGAAGATAACACACTCTACATGTTCGGACCTGACATCCTGGTCGCGCCTTTCATCAATTCTCAAACAGAACGCAAAGTAAATCTTCCTGAGGGTAATTGGTATAACTTCTACACCGGAAAACTTGCAGGTAATGGCACCACGATCGTAGTCACGGCGGAACAGCTCGATGACATGCCACCACTCTTTGTCAAAGAAGGCTCACTCATTCCTATGCTCAAGGATTCGTTCAACCGGACCAAAGACATAGAGGGTGCTGCCATTGAAATTCGACATTATGGAACGGAGTATCGCAGCTGCCAACTCTACGAAGACGACACCACCACTTTTGACTACATGAAGGGCATCTACAATCTCTACGAATTTTCAGTAGAAGATGGAGAGCTTGTGCAGAGAAAACGAGAGCAGCATTTGGATCCATTTTACTCGGATTTTGAACTTCGGGAAATGAGCAAGTAAAGCGCGCATTATCGGGTAAACAGGAACCCAAGTTATAACAGCTCTGACTCCCGCTTCAAGACAACGGCCAATTCTGCGGCTTTTTCAATGAGTAAAGATTCACCTTGCTCAATGGTTTGCTCGAGAGAACGTGATGGCTCATGGAGCTGACAAACATAATCAAATAGCGCGGTAGCCTCGTTACTGGTCAGATCCACAATACCGGCTATTACAGCGGTCTTCTTGCCCATCTCCTTTGCCATTTGAGCAACCCCTGCCGGCCCCTTACCGCGTAATGTCTGATCGTCGAGCCTTCCCTCGCCAGTAATTACAACATCGCTGACACTGACTTTATCAGGTAAACCTACCTCCTTGGCTATCAAATCAAATCCGGGGGTCAAGGAAGCTCCACAAAACTGCAAGAGCCCAAAGCCCAAACCGCCAGCAGCGCCTGCACCAGGGGCAAGCGATGCCTCACCACCATTGATGAGATCGACAACACGCTCCAAAAAAGACTCTAAGGCCTCTAGATCTCCCTCCGACGCTCCCTTCTGAGGTGCATAGACTTGGACAGCTCCATGAGGTCCAAGCAAAGGATTATCAACATCGCAGGCAACCTGTATTTCCGGCAAGTCGATTTCTTGTGACCGATCAATAGAAACGCACTGTGTCAACCCTTTCGGAGTAGGATCCAAAAGCATGCCGTCACTGTCCAAAAAGCGAACACCAAGCGCAGCCAACATACCACAGCCAGCGTCATTACTGGCGCTACCACCAATACCGATGATAATGCGCCTTACCTCATGATTCTCTGTGGCATCACGTATCATTTCCCCGGTTCCGAGAGTATTTGCCCGCCAAACATCTCTCATGTGTTCTGGAATATGGCGTATTCCAGATGCCGCAGACATTTCCATAATCGCTGTTTCACCACATAATACGTAACGTGCAAGCATAGGACGTCCCATCGCATCTGTTGCTTTACAGCTGACCCACCTACCGCCCAGAGCAAGCCGCAGGACATCAGCAAAGCCATCGCCCCCGTCAGCAATAGGACAAGAATCAATGTCCGCTTCTGGTAACACACTACGTATTCCTTGCTCCATGAGCTCACAAACCTTCTCAGCAGAGAGCACCCCCTTAAATTTATCTGGCGCTAAAAGGATATTCATATCAGCGAGAATTTTTACATGTATAAACGCAACCTAAAATCAGAACACTCACTCGCTTAGCGATCACATTGCTGAATCCTTAAGAATTCCCACATATGGCAAATTCCGGTAACGACCATCATAATCAAGGCCATAGCCTACTACGAACTCGTCTCCGACGATAAAGCCGCTATAATCAGCTTTGCTGAAGTGTTCACGTTCAATATCTTTGGACAATAGCACGCAGGTTTTTACATAGGAAGCACCCTCTCCCTTCAGTTTTTCCATCACCGCATCAAGGGTTCTTCCAGTGTCCAGAATATCATCCAGTAGTAATACCGCCTTACCACTAACATCGGGTAATGAGTGATCCAAAAATGAAACCTCTCCGCTGCTCTCTGTTCCCCCGTGGTAACTAGCTACGTTAAGAAACTCAATTTCCATAGGTAATGGCACCCTGCGTAATAAGTCAGCGGTGAACAAAACAGCCCCCTTGAGCAAGGCTATTACCAGCATTGGTTTACCTTGGAAATCATTAACAATCTGACTTGCTAGGACATCCAAACGCTTCTGAATAATTTCCTCATCAATCAATATTTTATCAATATCATCGTGCACGTGGATACTTTAAACAAAAAGCTGCATACACCATAGTCATTTTTTGCGGGTATTTTTCAGCTTTCCCATTATCACTCTTTCATGCCAAGCGACGTCGTTACTCTGCTACAAAAACTAATCCGCATTCCGAGTGTCAACCCCGACTGTAGCACCGAGGGGGATGGTGAGGCCGCCATGGCTGAATTTGTCGGTGATTATCTCAAGGATATTGCTTTCGATGTTACCCAAGAAGAAGTGTTACCCAATAGGCCTAACGTCATTGGAAGGTGCCCCTACGCCGCGTTAATTGACGACAAGCGACCCCGCATACTACTATGCCCACATCTAGATACTGTCAGTGTGGCGGGCATGGATATGGACACCTTCGGCTCCATCAGTGATGATGGTCGCATTTTAGGCCGAGGAGCATCAGATACAAAAGGCCCTATGGCGGCAATGCTGCAGGCGCTAAAGAATTGCGCTGATATACTGCCTACACTGCCCGTTGCCGTCGACTTCGCCGGCTTCATGGGTGAAGAAGCATCCCAACATGGGTCGAAACACTTTGGTGAATACCATGCGTCAGAATACGATTTTGCCCTTGCTGGCGAACCCACTTCACTGGAGATCGTCAATGTCACCAAGGGCTCACTATGGGCGACACTTCAAGCTAGCGGAAAAGCCGCGCATGCATCTCAACCCGAGGCAGGAGACAATGCTATCCTCAAAATAGCGAGAGCACTCATCCAATTCGAACAATCAATTACGGGTAAGCTAGCGACTTACACACATCCTAGTCTCAGCCACTCGACTCTTAACATAGGAACCATTACTGGCGGCAAACAGCCCAATATTGTTCCTGACTTCGCGTCAGCTGAAATAGACATACGCACAACGCCAGCACTCTATGAAGAATGTGGTGCCCTTGCACTCGTTGAGAAATTAATCAACGAAGAAGAACTCGACCTCAAAGTCATCAATCCACATGAAAACCCACCAATGGAGGTAAGTGATGACCACCCATGGATTAACCGCATGCAAGTCGCCAACCCCGAATCAAAAACAGTAAGTGCTCCATGGTTTTCAGATGCTGCACACCTCAATGCAGCAGGAATCCCCTCCATCTGCATCGGACCTGGATCTATCAACCAAGCTCATACCAAAGATGAGTTTATTAGAATTACAGACCTAGAGGCCGGTGTAGTTTACTTTGAAAACTTCATACGCTCACTGGCAAACTAGCGGCGTTTTTTTTGCCTTTTGCCGAGCTTTTGAGATTCACGATGGCGATGATTCTTCTCCTGCAGCCGAAACACTGGAAGCAATTGGTACTCCATCCAGTCAAAAGCCGCTTCTAGCCCCTGATCTTCATAAATACGACCAATCAACGCCTCAACCGAAGTCGGGTTACCGATATTGCGGAGAAAGTCGTTCGAGGTGCATCGTATGAACATTTCTCCGTCCATTTTACCTTGTTCTTTAAGAATGAGCCGGCGCATAAACAACGCTAGCACTGCGTCACCAACCCACGCTTCTTCACGCTCTTGTAATAGGTCCTGATCAATTTTTTTAGGCGCTGCCATCGTATTGCATATTTAGCTATGGTTTCCTTTCACTCTCCATCATTTGCCGAAGTGCTGATTCAGAATCAGCGTCCCAATAACCACTACCAAGCTCCATGAATACTGAAGTATATGGCAAGGCGCTGCGAGTTTTCAACACCAGCACACGATACGTCTTACTGGCATCGTTGAGCATTTGCAGTAATACCGAATGCTCAAGCTGAACCGTCTCGCGACCGTGCAAGGCTTCCTCTAATTGCTCACGATAATGTTTAATACCAGGAGCATAGTCATAGGGGACATTTTCTGCCTCCGTTGCGACATAGAGGCGCGGCTTCACGTGAGACTTCTCTTCAATCACACGCTCAACAGCATCAACAACCTCTGGAATTTCACCATTGATTTGAACTACACTAAGGCCGCGGCGACTGTGGACGGGGAATGCTGCCTCCGCCACAATAACCCAATTGCGAGCACCTAAATAGCCAAGTTCATGGCGAACCGTGCTAACCCAAGGCTTATCCCGACCAACATCACCCGCACAACCGGAGAGCAGCACTGGGAGCAAAAGAGAAAGATATAGACTTATAGAGCGCATGAGAAATGGCAGAGGAAAGCCATTAATGAATGGCATCACTCGGAAATTCAATACCAATAGCAGACATGCTACATTAGCTGCGCACCTGCCTCAGCTAATGGACTACGTTCACCACGGAGCAATGTGACATGAGCCGCAAATGGCTGCCCTTTGAGTCTATTCCTCGTGAAAACGAGACCATTACTGCGACTATCTACATAGGGGTTGTCGATCTGCGCTGGGTCACCGACAAGTACTAGCTTCGAACCCCGCGACATACGTGTGACGACTGTTTTAGCTTCTTGAGGAGTCAATTGTTGCGCTTCATCTAGAATGAAGAAACGATTCGGAATCGAACGCCCACGGATGTAACAAAGAGCTTCAATTTCAATAATACCTCGCTCAATGAGTGCATCATACGGCTTACTAGCAGCTTCCCCTCCACTTTCCTTCTTCTGCTGCTTTCGGCGTGGTCCTTGGCTATTGCTTGGCTGCATCAATAAATCCAACGCATCATAGATAGGTTGTAACCAAGGCTTCATTTTCTCATCTAGAGTGCCTGGCAAGAATCCTAATTGATCCCCCATCGAAATCACCGGCCTACTGATAGTCAGCCCATTGTAACGACGATTGAACATCTCATGTAATCCTGCGGCAACTGCAACAAGGGTTTTACCCGTTCCCGCCTGCCCATAACATGTCACCAGTGAGATATCTGGGTTGAGTAACGCATCAATTAAGCATTTCTGACCCAAATTCAGAGGCTTGAGGTGATGCCCATCTGGAATGCGCAATACCTCAGGAATCTGAAGACGAACGAAAGTCCCGTTTGCATCAAGTCGCGCGGGCATGGTCTGCTTCTCTCCTGCTTTGAGTAACACATACTGGTTAAGTATAACTTCCTTTCGCCGAGGGTGCTCGAGGGCTAGCTCACCAGAACTGGCAAAGCGCTGTAACTCGGATGGATCAACATCAACACAGCGCATATCATAGCTACTGACCTCGGCAGGGTCTACTTTGTCATTGAGGTAGTCCTCACAATCAATACCAACTGCACGAGCTTTGAGCTGCATGTTCAAATCTTTAGTCACCAGAACAACGGGCGTATCGTTATGCTCCATTAGTAACACAGTCGCAGCCAAGATCCGGTGATCCACTCGTTCCCTATCAGGAAAAACACGTAAAAACTGACCTAGCTCTTTCGAGTTTTCCTCACAAAAGTCGGGATCATAAATTACTAAGCGAATCGTTCCACCTCCTTCAGTGGGAACACCTGAAGTCACTACATCACCGGTCGAAAAAAGTTCTGTCAACCTTCTGTGCACCTGACGAGCATTAGCACCACGCTCGCTTTGTTCCCCCTTAAATTTATCTAGCTCAGCTAGCACATCTACGGGGATACAAATGTGGTTATCCTTAAAACGATTAAGACAACCAGGGTCGTGCAATAAGACGTTTGTATCTAATACAAAGTTTTTCACTTTGTTAGTAGGAGCTTGCAGACCAAACTCTTGTATTCGAGATTTTTTTCCAGACTTGTTATTTTCTCTCTGGCGGGATGTTTTTGTTGTTTCTTCACTTAGGTTATTTTGCTCGGAATGGTTGGGTTGGATCATTTGGTTTTTGGTTAACGACGATGAAGTGGCGGGTGAATATGTTACAAACAGTAGCCGCCCACTTTATCGGCATTTGTTTGTGATCACGATAACGTGAGTATAGGTTTCTGCGGATAACACTTTGGCATCGGGAGTCTCCAAATACTCCCCCGCAGGTTAGGGTTGCGGCTTGATTCAATAATGAATGATCTTGTAAATAAAATATCAAGATACCTTAATTATTACGATATCTCTGCGTGATGGCAATCTTTTTTTATCACAAGTCTAACGCATCCTCAGCGGGACGATCGTGATGATCTTTGCTCAGCCGCTCTCTTTACCAATACGAATTATTGATGAGAATCCCTTTTACCAAGGCGAACAGCTCCCACCAAACCAGCGATGAGGATGGCCGTAAACATAACACCCGTAACGGCCTCCAAATAAGCGGTAGTTCTAGCAATTTTGGTCAGTGGCAAGATGTCCCCGTAGCCTAGGGTAGTCAGGGTAACAAAGCTGAAATAGAACAGGGATGAAAGCTCCCTGTCCCCCTCGCCAAAGGAAAATGATCCCGGATGTATCAGCTCGATGAATGAGTAAAGTCCACCCCAGCATATACCGAGTAGCAGATAAGCCACGACCGCCCCGAGGACCACATCTGGCGTCACTTGGTCCGCCTTGAAGATGGAGGATAAAATCAGTGCTACCACCAGTATGAGAAAGATCAAGCCATACGGCATCGCGACCATCTGGAAGAGGCTGGAACTCCATCCCGTTGCCTCAAAGACAAGGTTAGCAAGCACCAAAAAACAGAAGATGGCGCCCGCAATCTTAAGCATACAATGCCGGACCCCATCACCGTAAATAGAAGCTAGCAATACCCCTGAGGTCAGAAAGAACCAGATGCTCAGCAAGATTCTACCAAGTGGCGAATGCTCAAAGAGCGGTAGCCCGACCATGGTCACGAGCAGGCAGATCAGCAGTGATGTGTAACTACCTTTTCTGACGGGCATATACTTACTCAAAGACATGACATTCGAGCCTATTTAATGCGGTAAATAATGGCGTAAAAGACGGGAACAACGATCATCGTCAATACAGTGGCACAGACCAGGCCGAAGACTATAGTAACCGCCATCGAGACAAAGAACGCGTCAAAGAACAACGGCAACATCCCCAGAGCTGTGGTGGAGGCAGCCATAGCAACAGGGCGCAATCTACTCGTTCCCGAGGCAAGTAGCGCCTCCATAGGGCCTGCTCCTCCCGCCTGCTGGGCATTAATCTCATCAATAAGCACAATGGCATTCTTAATAAGCATTCCGGAAAGGCTCAAGAAACCAAGCAAGGCCATGAAACCAAACGGCTGACCTGTAGACAAAAGACCGGCGGAAACACCAATGAGTGCAAGCGGCACGCAGAGCCAAATGACCAGCGGTTGACGCAGGTTATTGAATAGGCAGATAGTCGCTAGGATCATCAGGCCGATGAACACCGGAATACTTGCCATCAATGATCCTTGAGCATTGCCCGAGTCCTCATACTCACCAGCCCAGTGCAGGACATATCCATCAGGCAGCTCGATTTCTTCGATCTTGGGCATCAGCTCAGTGAGCAATTCACTCGCCGTTCCTGACGCCGGATCACAAAACGTAGTGATGGTTCGTTTTCGGTCCTTGCGGATAATGATCTCATCTTCATAGCTTGTCTCAAAGCCTGAGACCACCTCCATAATCGGGATGTGCTGACGCGCAGACCAGCTCCAGATCTGGATACTTCTCAGTGAATCAATACTCTCTCGCTCGGCATCAGGAGCTCGCATAATCATGGGCAGCAACAGATCACCCTCACGATAAACCCCGATCGACTGCCCTTGGAAGGCACGCCTGACAGCATCGGCAATTTCTTTGCGATCAATACCCATCAGGTTGGCCTGTTCCTCAATGACAACGGGCCTGATCACCTTGGCACGCTGACGCCAGTCCGTCCGCACCGCCTTAGCTTTGGGATTAGCCTCCATAATATCACGCGCCTGATCAGCTAGACTTCGCAGCACGTTGCTATCAGAGCCGATAAATTGTGCCTGCACCTTGCCTTTCGAGCCAGGACCAAGCTCAAACTTGTAGCCATAGCCCAGCGTACCTGGGAAGTTCTTCTTGATGTATGCATCGATCTCCGGAATAAGCTTATCCACTTGAGTCGCGTCTTCAACGTCAACTAGGAGTTGGGCGTAGGCTGAGTTGCTCCGCTCAGGAGAATAAGTCAGCAAAAAGCGCAAGCCCCCTTTACCGATCAGGCTGGAGACATGGGTAACACCATCCATCTTTCTGACACCTGCCTCAAGCTCCTTAGCCTTGGCCTCAGTCTCATCAATGTGAGTTCCTTGCGGGAGCCATAGATCGACCATAAACTGCGGTCGGGTTGAAGGCGGGAAGAAACTCTGTTTCACAAGTCCAAAGCCAAAAACCGCAGCAATGAAGATGCCAGCAACGGCAGCCACAGTAATCCAGCGGAAGCGGATGCAGGTGGAAAGTAAGCCTCGGTAACGGCGGTAGAAGGCAGTATCATAAGGGTCCTCGTGCTTCTGATCTTTTTCCGGGTTTTGGGCATCGTCTGCGTCATCCACCTTCTTCGCCTTCGGCCCTCTGAGGAACATCGTTCCGAGTAGTGGTGTAAGTGTCACCGCAGTCACCCAGCTGAGCAGTAGCGAGACCATAATCACCTGAAAAAGTGAGCGGCAGAACTCACCCGTAGAGTCCTGCGAGGTCCCAATTGCCGCAAAGGCCATGATGGCGATAACGGTAGCACCCAATAGAGGAATAGCCGACTGCTTAACCACATCAATAGCTGCATCCACCGCCTTCTTACCCTTTTGAAGCCCCACCAAAATACCGTCAACCACCACAATGGCGTTGTCTACCAACATGCCTAGCGCAATAATCAGCGCTCCCAAAGAGATACGCTCAAGGGCAACGCCCATACGCTCAAGAAAGAACAAGGATCCGATGATAGTAATGGTAAGCACCGCGCCAATGAGTAGGCCACTGCGAGCTCCCATAAAAAAGAGCAAGACCACAACAACAATGGCCACCGCTTCTAACAAACTAACGACAAAACCCTTAATCGCGATATTTACAGCCTTGGACTGAAGGGAAACAATGCCGATCTTGACCCCTAGCGGGATTTCGGAGCGCAACTCCGTGAGCCGAGCCTCAAGAGCCTCACCCATGGTAATCACATTACCACCTGACACCGTGGAAATTCCGAGACCAATCGCATTCTTCCCATCAAAGAGAATCGCATTGTCATAAGGGTCAACGTAACCACGAACCACCCTCCCTACGTCTCGTAGGTAAAATTGCTTGTCATCGGCATTCAGCAGCAAGCCGTTGAAATCTTCCACCGTGGTATATTCTCCGGTAGGGTTGAGCGTTATAAACTCAGAACTCACCTTAGCCCTTCCCGCGTCACTGACTAGGTTCTTGGACTGAAGCTCTTTAATAATAATCGCCGGAGGCACTCCTAGCTGAGCGATTCGGTCTCTATCAAGTTCAACGTAAACCGCTTCCCTGCGCTCTCCAAAGCTATCGATCTTTGCCACATCCTCGACGAGCAGAAGCTCACGTCGGAGCATATCTGTGACCTTCTTGAGCTCGGCGTATGAATAATCCTTACCATAGAAAACAATAAATACCCCGTAGACGTCACCGTAGTCATCTACCACGATAGACGGACCAGCACCGGGTGGTAAGTTTTTCTGAGCGTCGTTAACCTTGCGGCGTAGCTCATCCCAGATCTGTGGAAGCGAGGACTTGTCATACTTGTCCTGCATGGTAACCGTCAGCGTGGAGAGACCGCGCTCCGATCGGGACTGGATTTCATCGAGCTGGGAAAGCTTCTGCACAGCAATCTCCATCTCGTCAGTTACCTCCTCCTCCACCTCTTGCGCAGTAGCCCCTGCGTAAGGAGTAATGACCAGAGCATCTTTGATGGTAAACTCAGGGTCCTCGAGGCGGCTCATATTCTGGTAGCCAATGGCACCACCAAGCACCAGAGCAGCCGTAAGCACAAGGGTGATCGTCTTGCGCTCGATACTGTACTTTGCAATATTCATAGGGACGGGAATGGATTGTTTTTAGTTAGCTGAGTTAGTGATTATGGCTGCCAGCTTTTCAGTGCCATTCCCTCGCGTATCTGGGCAACTCCGGATCCAGCTATCAAGTCATTGGGCCCGAGCTCTCCGGCAATACCTATGCAGCCATTGGTGATCTCACCCGCCTCGACATCCTGACGACTCGCAGTCATTTTCTCAGGGTCGATTTTCCAGACATATGCCTTGCCTGCGTCATCAAAGCCAACCGCCCCAACCGGAACCGTGAAAGATTCGGGTCCATCTAGAGGTTCTGAAGCCCAGTGAATAACAGCCGCAGCCGTCATACCAGGACTAATGTTAAGGTCCGCAGGCGGAGTAAATGCTAGCGTCACCTGGAAAGTGCGTGTCTTTGGATCTGCCAGCATCGAGGTCTCGGAAATAGTAGCTGGAAAAGACGCTTCCCGCAGAGCAGTCAGGCGGATTTCAGGACGCGAGCGCTTAGTACGCTCTTCGTTACTGAGTCCGGTCTTGGCAAGCACCCAGAGAGTCTCTGGGATGTCGATTACCGCCTCAAAAGTGCTGGTATCCTGCATCACGACGATGTCCTGGTTGGCTCTTACGTTCTGAAAATCATCCACAAAAACCTTCGCTACAACACCTGTGAACGGAGCCTTCAAGCTGGTGTCCTCGAACGCCTTCTTCGCCTGCTCAAAACTAGCCTGCGCAGTCTGTACTGTGCGGATGGACTTCTCCACCGCTTCCTTGGATCCTGCCTGCTGGTCAAAGAGTCTTTGGTTACGATCCCGCTCCAGCTTGGCCTCCTCCAAGGTCGCCTTTGCGGAGTTAAGTGATGACTGATAGTCACGCGTGTCGATAGCCGCCACAAGCTCACCCTTCTTTATCATGTCACCCTCTTTGACCTTAATAGCAGTGAGTTTACCCGGCACCTCAAAAGCTAAATTGAGCTGCTGACCAGCTTGGATCTGGCCGGGGAACTCGTAACTCCGCTCCTGAGCTGCCCTATCAAGCTCTACAATCTTCACCGGTCGGACATATTCCTCATCCGCAGCGGTTTCCTTATCTCCACAGGCGCTGAGCATTGCCGCAGCAAGGATAACAGTGGCCGTAGTATAAGCTTTCGGTGAGGCTGGTGACGCCTGTTTAGCTGTCGGCAGAATCTTCAATGTGGTTTTCATAGTGAATAGTTTCTTTGTTAGATTAAGTGATAATAAAAAGATGGTAAGGTAATAATGGCTAAGGCCTGATTACTCGAAGCTACCGCCGAGAGTGAGGTGCAGCTCGATTCTCTGAGCAAGGCGTACGCTACGTATATTAATCCACGCAATCTTGGCGCCAATGACGCGCTCCTGCATCTGAAGCACACTGAGCAAGTCAAGCTTGCCCGCATCAAACTGTTTCTGGGCAATATCGAGCGCTTCCTGGTTGTCATCCAGAGCACCCTTGAGGTAACGCTCTCGGTTCCTGAGAATGGCCTCGCCATCAAGTGCCGTCTCGACCTCGTTGAAGGCATTCAGGGACTTTTGGCCAAACAAAGCAAGTGCTGCCTTTTGCTGAGCCGTCCTAATGACCACTTGTTCTTTAAGTGCTCCACCCTGATAGATGGGAGCGATGAAATTGCCTGCCGTGGACCAGAAACCCGGTCCCTCATTAAGCAAGTCAAGTAGATCATTGCTTGAGCGGCCCGCCACGGCCGTCAGGCTGATGCGGGGCAAGCGCGCAGCCTTCGCTTCAGTCACCAGATTAAAGGCAACAGCAACCTGCTCACCGGCTGCCCTCAAATCAGGGCGGCGCTCAATGAGTGCTGATGGAACCCCCGCAGGCACCACAGGAGGAACGGGCACGTAGCGTCGCGCAATCTGGTGCTTAGCCGCAGGATATTTACCGGCAAGGACTTCCAGTGCGCGCAGCGCATTGCGGTGCGCTAGAGATACCTGTTGGAGGCGGTCCTTGGCCGAGTTCAGATCAGCTCCCGCAAGGTGTTTCTCTTTCGGGCTGAGTTCACCCTCTTCAAATTTAATGGTGACGAGATCGAGGCGCTTTTGCTGGATGCCGACAATCTCTCTGGCAAACTCCAACTGCTGATACGTCTCTGTGGCCAGATACCATGCCTTGGCCGCCAGAGCAGCAAGGGATAAGCGGGCATCTCGATACTCTGCTTCAGTGGCGCGGTAATTGGCCCCTGCTGCTTCACGTGCTGCACGCACACGGCCCCAGAGATCCAACTCCCATGATAGTTGAGCACTAAGCTCTGAGCTGTCATTACGGCTACCTCCCGAGCGATCAAGATGAGCTGCACTTCCAGCGGCGTTGAGCTGCGGAAGAAGTAAAGCCCCCGCCTGGCGAGCACCGGCAGCAGCGGCCTCAACTGCCTGCAGAGCAGCTCCAAGCTCTAGGTTGCCGGCAAGTACTTCACCTACGTAAGAATCTAGAGCTGGGTCCCTAAACGACTTCACCCACGCAGCATCCACATTACCCTCTCCCGCACGCGACGACCAGTGACTCCTTACCTGCTCTGGATCGGGAAGACTCTGCTTGAGAAGCTGTTGCCCAGAGGGCGCTTCCGGAATACTTACACAACCACTGGGTAAAATCAGCGTGGCAGCAGAGATGAAAAACAAAAGCGACTGGAGAGAAAACGAGCGGGAGATCACAAAGATAAATGAGTTGTTAAAAGCCTAGAGATATACGCTGACAGATGAGAGATTTGCAATCTTTCCATGCAACATACAGAGTTACCGTGTTAAATTAGGGCACTCAGCCTAGCTACGTCAACGACTGTTTTTTGACACTCACTTCACTTGTTCTGCCACCCGTCGAGCGAGCACCCCATAGCGAACCTTACCCAGAGGGCTACGCGGGATTTCTGATAAAACAAATACGCCATCAAGCCTCTCAACTGGATGACTATTCAAATTGTAGGCCTTACACGCTCGATCCAAATCACTAGACCCCTCCCCACACAGAATGAGCTTGCAGCCCTTTCTTGTGTCAGGCAACGCAACGATAGGCATGCTACCCGCTGGCAAACTGGACTTTGCTAAGGCTTCTACTTTTGCCTCTAGCTCTGAGAGATTGACTAATTCACCAAGTATCTTCACACAACGATCAACACGTCCTTCGACACAGACCTTATTTGCATCTAGCCTTACCACATCCTCACTAGTGAACCACCCCTGTTGCTTTGGATCTAAAAACTCACACCCGTCATCTGAGCATGTCACATAACCCGTCAATAGAGCATCGCCCTTGATGCTCAAACAATGCCGGTCAGACAACTTCGTTTGCCAGCCCGGAAGTATCTCTAAATTACGACTACTCAGAGATGTCGTGGCAACTTGAGAGCATGTCTCCGTCATTCCATAAGTTTCCATCACCGGCCAACCTAGGCGCATCGCTTGCTCATAAACACGATCACCTAAGCGCCCACCACCTATCATCAGAGCTCGAAGCGATTTGGGTGCATGCAATTTTTTTTGAACGATGTCATAGAGCTGCGTTGGCACCAGCGAGGACAAACTAACTAATGCCTTCTGAGTCGATCTTATTTTGATACAGTTCGGGGTCCCATTTACCGCTTAGCATCACAAGTTTGCTACCGGAATGATAACATCGAGCCACGATACCCATCCCCCCGACATGAAATTGAGGCAATGCCATCAACCAGCGATCATCTACCCCAGCGGATAAATGTCGGTTCACCATTGCCGCTGATGCCAATAACGCATCCCGGGAAAGCGCCACCCATTTCCGACCACTACTTGACCCAGAAGTCGCAAACAAAAGGTGCCCACTCAGTGCAGACTGCTGCCCCGACCATGACTCGACCAAGTCAGCTTCACGCACAGCCTCTGCATCTCTTGCATTGACCATAGCATGGCATTTCGTGGACTGCCAAAAGGCAGCAGATATCAGCTCAGAGGTTTCCATGGTAATGATTTTAATAACTCGTCAAAGCCAAGACCGGTGCCGCACGGAGGGGTGAAATCTGGCCGAGGCTCGCCCAATGCTAGGGTAAATTCATTCGGCTCAAACAAACCGTGGGTGATCAGCCCACAGGTATCAACGACATCTGGAAAAGACTCATATGCCTTAGCTGCCTCCCACGCCGCAAAGCTCTGCCCGACGGGGTGATCCATATAGCTGGTAATCACCACTCGTTTACCCTCATCAGCGAAACGTTCCAAGATAGACCCCAGCTCATTGACGGCAGGCTTCATGACCGCCACCCCATAACCACCACAAGCATCCTCAACCTCACGGTCCACAGCCATGGGGATATCATAAGGCCCCAAGGCATCAATCCACGGCGTGATATTCGGCAAAAAGGCATCCTCTAAAAAATCAATCTTATCGCGCACCTGCTCACCCAGAGCAGCGAGCAATGACTCAACGGCTGCCGCATCCAGCACACCATTAAAATCAAGCCTCCACAAAAGTTCAGGAAACCGACTCGCTTGCTCACGAATAAATTCAGCCTCTAACGTAGGGTTTCTACCAACCTTGACCTTCACGACAGCAAACCCAGCATTCACAGCCGTTTCAAAAGCGGCCTCGTCCATCATCAACGTGGCGTGACTACGTGGCACATCAAGACCCTCAAAAAGGCTCACCCCTTCTCGACGCGCAGCTGCGTCAGCTCTCGCACACTTCATAGCTCGGGCGATCAAAACTGTTTGTTCACCCTCTGCCAATGCTGCCAGATTCTCATCCAAACTTTTATCGCCCAACTCTGGCCATGGATGAATACAAGCATAGCCAAAAACCCCCTCATGATCAACACGCACCAATGCGCCACGGTGATCACAGCGAGATGACCTCGCATTCAAAGACCCGCTACTGGTCATCGTGTATGGGTAAATAGAAATCTGGCCTTTCATCTTATTGATCAGTTGCAATTGAACATAAACGCACCCGCATAAAGAATCAACTGAAGTGCCGCCATGGCCAAAAACCTATTGTAGATTTGTCCTGGCAAGTGCCTGTATATACTGCCAACAACGAGCAAACTAACGATGAAAGCTGGCAGAAAAAAAAGCAAATTTGACACCGCACCAAATAACCACACGGCCGAAACGTAGGCGGTTAAGCTCATCATCCAGACAAGGCGAAGAACAGCAGATCGCCCCCACTTCACAGCTAAGGTGTTTTTGTCATTGGATCTATCTTCGTCAACATCACGAAGGTTGTTGATGGCAATTAGGACCGCTGACAAACAACCAATTGCTATGCCCGCCACCAGAGCCTCCACATACCACAGCCCCGTCTGAACAAAAACCGTGCCCATCACTGCGACTAGACCAAAAAACAAAATAACAAACAACTCACCCAACCCGCGGTAAGCGAGAGGAAATGGACCTCCAGTATATCCATAAGCAAGATAAAATGACGGTAAAGCAATCGCAATCATCGGCCAGCCGCGGGCGACAAACAAAGGCCAACCAAAAGCGGCAGCTAGCAACAGACAAATAAATGCTGTGCGATACACTGCCCTACTAGAGAGCTGACCCGCAGCCGTAGCCCTTACCGGGCCTAGACGAGCATCCGTGTCTGCTCCTTTCTCAGAGTCAATGGCGTCATTAAAAAAATTAGTCGCCACTTGTATCCAGATAGCTCCCATGAGCGTATACAATGCCAACCAGCCATCCCAGATTCCGGTGAGGCGATACGCCAGAGCACAGCCCACCCATACCGGAACAATGGCAGCAGGCAATGTTTTAGGGCGTGCTGCAAGTAGGTAAGCATTCATAAGCGTGACTCAGTAAACCCAGAACTGCTACTCACTC